>NZ_JBHSGT010000043.1:0-181172 GCF_042654605.1 Enterococcus eurekensis | reverse complement strand
CCATAAAATGAAACAGATGATTGATAAAATTTAGCCCTTTATAAAAGGTATGAATTATTCAGGTTTAATATACCTCCTAAAAAAGCACAGTCATTTTAGACTGTGCTTTTTATTTTAGTTCCAAGTCTGCCAGCTGTTTCCCATCTGCATGGATGATACTTCTACCTCAGCTAATGATGACAAGTCAATAATTTTATCCACTTGTACCCCTCCTCGTATAGTTTATTTTATTTAAAACAACATTTTCACGCCGTCAAATAACTTTAAATTTTGTTAAATAATCTGTTTTCACCCACCTACAATAATAATAATATCTCTTACTAAAGTTGGAATTGTTTCAATATCAAAAAGAAAGGTCATAATAAAGTCAAGTCCAGACTCCTGTGTAAAATGCTATACAATGTTTTTACCATTTCTACTTATCAAAATTAATGTATTTTCTTGAAGAATAAATCCATTCATCATGCAGGTCCATAAGAACGGCTCCAATTAAGCGATTGGCTGATGTTTGATTGGGGAAGATGCGAATAATCTTTTCTCTTCTGCGTACTTCTTGATTCAGTCGTTCAATTAGATTGGTACTCTTTAGTCGATTGTGGGAATTTCCTTGTACGGTATATTGAAAGGCGTCTTCGAATCCATCATCCAATGATGCGTAAGCTTTTGAATATTTTGGTTGATCGATATAATCATGAATCAATCGATTTTTAGCCTCACGCGCTAAGTTAATATCTGTGAACTTAAAAATTCCTTTAACAGCTTCTCTGAAAGATTTTGAATTTTTTTTAGGAATGGTGGTAAAGATATTTCTTAGGAAGTGAACTTGGCATCTTTGCCAACTTGCGTTGGTGAAGGATTTTCTAATGGCAGAGACTAATCCTTTGTGCGCATCAGAAATAACGAGTTCCGTACCTTGTAAACCGCGTTCTTTTAGGTATTCAAAAAATGTTGTCCAGGTCTCTTCGCTTTCGCCACTTTGAATCATGAAGCCGATAATTTCACGGTCGCCATCTTTGGTTATTCCAATCGCTATATGACAGCTTTTTGAGAGTACTCGATTTTCTTCTCGTACTTTTATATAGAGTACATCGGTCATTAAGTAAGGATAATTTTTTTCTGATAATAAACGATTCTGCCACTCGTTAACCATAGGTTCTAGCTGTTCTGTTAAGCTAGAAACGAAGGACTTAGAGACGGATTTATCACAAAGTTCTTCCATAATTTTTGATACTTTACGAGTTGAAACGCCTGATACATACATTTCCAACATTGAAGCCATGAGGGCTTTTTCGTTTCGTTGATAACGTTCAAACACTGTGGGTGAAAAATGGCCATCACGTGTTCTGGGTACTTTTAATTCTAGCGTGCCTACACGTGTCGTAAAGCTGCGCTCATAATAGCCATTTCGTTGACTTTGTCGGTTTTCTGTTCGTTCATATTCTTTTGCTTGAATATATTCTGTTCGTTGATTTTCCATTAGTTGATTAAATACCGTTGTTAAAATATTTTTAGAAACGTCATCCTTTACAGAATATTCAATAATGCTTTGAATCTCTTCGCTTTTCAGTGTAAAATGTACTTGGGTCATGTAAAAGTCCTCCTGGGTATGTTTTTGTCGTTAAAAACATTGTACCGTAAAAGGACTGTTATATGGCCTTTTTACTTTTACACAATTATACGGACTTTATCTTTTTATAGACAGGTATTTGAAAAATTAATCTGTACTAATACTAGTTTCTACAAAAAATAATTAGTTCAATTATATTCCTAATCCAGTGCCAGAAATATCCCAGGGATCTTCATTTAGTAAAATCCAATCAAAATACAAACTGCTCACCTCTTCCCAAATAATATTTTTATTTATATTTGTTTGTGTTAAACTCATCATAGTATTAAGCAACCTATTTTTGTTTTTTTGGTCTAGTTTTTCGTCACTAATATTAAAAGGAGCTGTTTATTATTGAAATTGCAAAACTTTTAAAACAATTAAGAGAAGAACGTCATATTTCTCAACGTCAATTAGTTGAAGGAATTTCTCAACGAACTACTTTGTCTTCCTTTGAAACGAATGGCACAAGAATCGCCTTTCATCTTTTAGAACAGTATCTTGATAGAATGAATATTACACTTGATGAGTTCCAATTTCTCTTGAATCAACAAAAATTAACACCTAAAAAGGAGCTTTCACAAGATTTATACAATAATTATTACCACCAAAATTATGAAAAGGTTCAACAGAACCTTTCTTATTGCCTATCTTTATATGAAGATACAAATGACTTTTACTACTATCATTTATATGCTCAATATGCACTCGTCCTAGAGAATAAAAATCTCTTTTCTTTAACTGACGAAGAAATTACAGACATTTCAAATCGACTCTTATCTCACTTTTCTACGATTGAAAACTGGGGACGTTTTGAATATGCTTTATTTTCAAATACATTGTTTCATTATGATGACGATTTTATTTACACCATGATTAAGAGTCTCGATAAAAAAGATGCCATTGCATCCATTACTGATATCCATCATAAATTAAAAGCAAATGCTATTTTTATTTTTTTGAAACGCGGCAATTATTTTTATGCAAAAAAACTTATCCTTCATTTAGAGAAAAAAACAACCGTTGAACATATGAACTCACGATTGCTAATCCACTATTTTAAAGGAATTTTACTAGTAGTTGATAATCAATCTGAACACGGAATTCAACAAATTAATCAAGTAATTGGAACTTTTCAGTACACAGGCGAAACGAGCTATGCCGATGAATTGTCCTCTTTTGCTGCAAAATTTATTAACTAAAAACTATCCCCTCATGATCGTTTTTTTCTTTGAGTACTTCTATCATACAATAGTAAATTACACCAAAAAAATCTACCTGACTGTTCATAAAAACAATCAAGTAGATTTTTTCTTATTTTAAATATTTGGCATGAAATGAAAAATGTTCTTCTAAAAAGGTCGAAATAAAGAAATAACTGTGATCGTATCCAGCGAATTTTTGATAACCGACTTTTCGATTATTTTCAAGCGCATTGGCTAAGAAAGTTGTTTCTTTTAATTGTGTCTCATAGAAACCATCTGCTTCTCCTTGCATGATGAGAATCGGTACTTGTGGGGCTGTCTTGATTAATTCGGAAGCATCCCAGTTTTTCCAAGTTGCTTGATTGTCTCCCAAATAAGCGGTCAACGCTTTTTTTCCCCAAGGCACTTGCATTGGATTTAAAATCGGTGCAAAAGCCGAGATGGATTGAAACCTTGCAGCGTTTTTGAGACCCAGAACGAATGCACCGTGTCCACCCATCGAGTGTCCCATAATGCTTTCTTTTCCTGAGAAATGAGGCAGCAACTGTTTAACAATTTCGGTTAATTCTTGTGTAAGATAGGTATACATTTGATAATTTTTGGCCCAGGGCATTTCTGTCGCATCGACATAAAATCCGGCACCTTGTCCTAAGTCCCAATTAGCATCATCGGCTACCTCTTCGCCACGTGGGGACGTATCAGGGATAACAACCGCCATCTGATACTTTTCAGCTAAACGTTGGAAACCACTTTTTTGGCTGAAATTATCATCCGTACAAGTCAACCCTGAAAGCCACCAAAGAAGTGGTAGCTCTTTGTTTTCTGAGTTGGACGGTAAATACAGACTAAAGGTCATCGCACACTGTAAAACGTTTGAATCATGACGGTATTTGCGTTGCTCACCACCAAAAGCCAACGCTGTTTCAAGTAATTCGACAGTCATTTCCTCACTCCTCATAAGTTAAAATTGTTCGAATGGATTCGCCTTTGTGTAGTAAATCAAATGCTTCATTGATATCAGAAAAATTCAAATGATGGGTAATAAAAGAATCCAAGTCAATCTTGTCCGCCATATAATCGGCAATCATTCCTGGTAATTCTGTTCGCCCTTTAACTCCACCAAAAGCCGACCCGCGCCAAACACGGCCAGTGACTAATTGGAATGGGCGTGTACTAATTTCTTTTCCTGCCCCTGCAACACCAATAATAATACTTTCGCCCCATCCTTTGTGGCAGCATTCTAAGGCAGATCGCATAACATCGACATTACCGATACATTCAAAACTATAATCAACGCCGCCATCCGTCATTTCTACAATGACTTCTTGAATCGGTTTTTCAAATTTCGTTGGATTAATAAAGTCGGTCGCACCCATTTTTTTGGCTAGTTCAAACTTGTCTTCGTTCACATCAATCGCCAAAATGCGTTTTGCTTTGGCTTGGACTAATCCTTGAATCGCTGCTAAGCCAATCGCTCCTAAACCAAAAACGGCCGCAACTGCCCCCTCTTCCACTTTTGCCGTATTATGGACAGCGCCAATTCCTGTTGTGACACCACAACCAAATAAACAAACCTTATCCAATGGTGCTTCTGGATCGACTTTTACTAAAGAAATTTCTGGAACAACCGTATATTCACTAAATGTACTCGTACCCATATAATGATAAATCGGTTCGCCATTATAAGAAAAACGGGTCGTTCCATCTGGCATCAGCCCTTTTCCTTGAGACTCTCTCACCGCACTACATAAGTTGGTTTTACCTGATAAACAGAATTTACACGCGCCACATTCTGCCGTGTACAATGGAATCACATGATCTCCTGGTTGTACTAACGTAACTCCTTCACCGACAGAAACCACGACACCTGCGCCTTCGTGTCCTAAGACTGCTGGGAAAACACCCTCTGCATCATCGCCTGATAACGTGAAGGCATCCGTATGACAAACCGAAGTATAAAGTATTTTAACTAAAACTTCATTGGCTTTTGGCTCCTCCACATCAATTTCAACAATTTTTAGTGGTTCACCAGGACCAAATGCTACCGCTGCTCTACTCTTCATTTTCATCACTTCTTTCCTCTTACTTTTACATGCTTCTTATTATCACATACTCTTCTAGTGAATGCTATTTTGAGTGATTTATCACAAGGAGTTAAAGGTTCAGCACAATCGTTGTCTCCTTTTTGAATCTTAAACAAAACATTGACTTCTGATACAAATGATTCTTAAAACAATCATCGTGCAAGAGTATAAACCGAAGCAATTTTTTTATTTCATTCGCTTCCTTTGCTTTCGTATATGGTAAAATAGTGACAAGACAAATATCGATTTAAAGGAGGTCTTTTTTTGCAACAGATTCGACCATTTATCAAAGACAATAAACGCTATTTACTAGCAAGTTTTTTAATTCCTTTTGGGATTATGGCATTGATTTATTTAACGATGGGGATTTATCCTGGGAGTAGCCGCAGTGTGCTAGCCAGTGATGCTTTTTCTCAATTTTCGAATTTCCATGCGAGTTTTCGTAATGCGATGCTTGGAAAGCAAAGTTTCTTTTACACTTGGAATGCATCGCTTGGACTGAATTATTGGGCGTTGATTTCGTATTATTTAGGTGGTTTCTTTACACCGATTGTCCTACTTTTTCCGAATCAATGGATGCCCGATGCACTCTATCTGATTACCCTGCTTAAAATGGGAAGTGCTGGGTTAGCCTTTTGGTTTTATGCCAAGCATACCTTCAAAATTGGGCGTTGGAATCATGTCGCTTTAGCGGTCTGTTATGCACTGATGTCGTTTGTGACGGCCCACTCTGAACTGGTGATGTGGCTCGATGCATTCATCTATCTTCCGCTTGTGATTTGGGGGATCAATCGATTACTGGAAAAACAAAAACCGGTTCTCTTATTCGTCAGTTATTTATTACTCTTTTTATCCAATTACTACATGGGCTTTATGATTGGCATCTTTTCGTTCTTGTATTTCTTTTTACGCGTCTTCGGACAATGGCGTACAGGAAAAAATCAAATCTTGCCTTATCTTGGCACATCACTGTTAGCTGGTGGGGCATCGATGGTCATGATCTTACCGATGTTTCTTGATTTGCGTTCAAACGGTGAAGCCTTAACTGAGATCACCAAATTTAAAACGGAAGCAACGGGTGCACTCGATTTCTTCGTTAAAAATATGATTGGTGTGTATGATACGACCAAATATGGCTCGATTCCCTTTATTTATGCCGGTGTTTTACCTTTGGTCTTTGTGCTTTTATATTTTGTTTCAAAACGCATCGCCTTAAAAGATAAACTGCTGTCGCTCGTTTTATTGGTGCTACTAATTGCCAGTTTCTACATCGTGCCACTGAATCTTTTCTGGCATGGGATGCATGCGCCGAATATGTTTTTATTCCGTTATGCCTTTTTACTATCGTTCTTACTCTTAATGCTCGCCGGTTACGGCTGGGAACAATTAACTAAAGACGATTACGGGCTTTTCCTAGGACTAATTTTGACTCTGATTATCACCTTTAGTATCGCCTATGGTTTAATCCCAAAAGATCAATATACTTACTTGGATGTGCAGTCTTTCTTATTAACAATCGTTTTCTTAATTGTTTATCTGTTACTATTCAGCTTGTACCAACTCAAACTGTTCTCCTTGAAACGCTTTACGGTTTTCTTATTACTATTTGTTTCATGCGAAATGGCACTCAATACACATGGCATGGTGATGGGTATTTTAGAAGATTGGAATTATGCTTCACGTAGTTTGTATACCGCACCGCATAAACCCATTAAGACACTAGTTAATCAGGCAGCCGCAGATAGCGATGGCTTCCATCGTTTAGAAAACTTAGATCCCGTTTCCGCTAATGATGGACTCAATTATCATTACAGCGGTGTTGGACTCTTTTCTTCAATACGTAACCGAAATTCATCAGAACTGTTAAATAAACTTGGTTTTCGTTCAAGAGGAACCAACTTAAATATTCGTTATCCAAACAATACGTTATTAATGGATAGCCTTGTTGGCATTCAATACAATATTTCAAAAACCGACGTACAAAAATACGGCTTTAATCGGATTGGTGAGAAAGAAAATTACGCCCTTTACAAAAATGATTACGCCTTACCGATTGCTTTCCTCGCACCGAAGGAAAGTTTAAAGGTCACACTGAATGAAAATGATAACCTCGGTAATCAAACGGCACTTTTTAATAGCCTCAGTGGTTTAAATGAAAGCTTCTTTCACTTCCACCCCATCTCGGTGGTCAATAGTAAAAATACAACGATTAATGATGCTGGCAATAGCACCACCTTTACCGAGATTGAACCAAATATTGCCAAAGAAATTACTTGGGAAGTCACCGTTCCCGCTAACAGCCAAGCTTACTTGAGTTTGTATCCTTCCAACTTTGGCAAGTTAAAAAGCTCGAACGTAACGATTACCGTCAACGGCGAGCAACGAAAAACACAAATCAATATTAACGGTCAATACTATAACTTAGGTTACTATCCAGAAGAGACGACCTTCCAATTTACTGCAAGTTTTTATGGGACGCCGGAAGTTTCCTTCCAAAACCCACAAGTCTTAACATTGGATACGGAAGCTTACAGTCGCACAATGAATCAGCTTCAAAAACAAAGTGCCGACCTAACCGTCAGCAATCGTAAAGTCAAAGGAAGCGTGGATGTCGATGAAGCACAACAACTTGTCACAACGATTCCTTACGACAAAGGCTGGAGCGCCAAAGTTAATGGAAAAAAAGTTGACGTTGAAGCCTTCCAAGGCGGATTCGTCAGCATCCCACTGGAAGCCGGCACCAACAAAATCGTCTTAAGCTTCTTACCACAAGGCTTCTTAATCGGCTTGTTCTTATTTATTAGCTGCATCGCCCTGTTTGTCTTTTGGCAACGATGGAAAAAAACAAAAAGAACTTAAAAAGACTAAATAAAAAATTCGTGTATCGAAAATCATTTAAGATTTTCGATACACGAATTTTTGTTATCAATCTAACCCGTCCCACCTTTTTCAAAGGCTGTTAAACACATTAAAATCAGCAAACAAATAAACAACCCCATCAGAAACACTAACTGGTAACGATCTTCTTGCGGACCAAAAATCGTTAAAATAATTAATAGCGCCGTAACAATATAGAGGATTACACGTACCATCCAATATATCCTCCAGAGGTCTTTTGAACCTTAATTAAAGTCATTCCTGCATATTTCGATGGTGGGTATGATTTGAACTCATATTTTTTAAATTGAGCTCTTACATTGTTTTGATTTTCTATTACGTTAGCTGTCTGTGCATGGCCAACTTGTGCGCCACCTATTCCAATCAATAAGACCAGAGTAGCCAAAACGAATTTTTTCATTAACGACACCCCTTCTATTTTTCCCTTATCATACAGTAAAAGGGCTTATAGAAACGAAATTATACCTAAACGGTTGAATTTCACCCCTGAACGGTCAAATTAACTGTTTTAATTGTCGTCTACCAACGAAACATTTTTCACCATTGCTAAAAATGAGCTCCCGATTCAGCTGGTCAATTTCACGGATATTTTGTTTATTTGCGACAAACGATTTATGTACTCGATAAAAAGCAGGCGAAAGTTGTTCGATTTCTTTTAAATTCCCCAGAAAACTGACGGAACCATTTCTCAAATGTAAAATTAATTTGTGAGAATTTCCTGGCACGGTCTCCACGAACATCACGTCAGACAATTCAACCCAACGAATTCGATTACCAATTTCAAAACGGATTCGTTCATCTAAAGCTTGGGCTGTTGTCAGATAATGCTGGTTCGCTTGTCGCAGTGCTTCCGTCACTCGTTGCGTGATTTCTTCTCGATTGTCTTTAGCGATATAGTCCATTGCTTCAACTTTGTATTGAAACGTCAATGGCAATAACTCATCATGGGTCGTAATAAAAATAATTTTACCATGCGGATTCCGATTACGAATTTCTGCACCTAATTGAATCCCATTCATCTCTGTATTCAAATCAATATCTAAAAAATAAACACCTTGCGTTTGTGGGTATTCTTCCAAATAAGTCAATATTTCTAATGGATTTTCTGTATTCAAACGTAAAGTCATTTCCCAATTGTTCAGTAAAATTGTTTGTTGTATCAACTGTTCAAGGCTGGTTCTTTGCGCTAGGTTGTCTTCACAAATAAAAATTTCAAGCATCGTTTCCCTCTACAATCGTTAAATTTTGTAAGAAATAAGTTGAGTCAATCATTGTTTCAAGAAAGATTCCCGAAGATTGATTGACTAATGTTTCGACTGTCGAAAGCCCTAATCCTCGACCTTCACCTTTAGTCGAAAACCCAGACTCTTTTAATTGGTAAAGTGGCTCAATCATCGTTCGAACCGTATTACGAATCATCAATTGGATTTCATTTTCCTTAGAAAAAAACGCGATATCTAATCTTCCCTGTCCGAGCGTTTCTAACTCTTCAATCGCATTATCTAATAAAATACCCACGACACGAATCAAGGCAATCTCATCGATCGTAACTTGCCAACTCATCGCTTCGATTTCTAAATGGACTTGAACCCCTTTTTCTTGGGCTAATAACAATTTTGCGGTCAATAAACTCCGTAAGCCCGCATGTTCGATCTTTTGTAAATCTGCTAATCGGGTATTATCTGTATGAAGTAATTGCCGTGTTGGTTGAATTTCTTGTTCATAATATCTTCTCATCGCAGCCATATCCCCTGATTCGAGATAACCTTCTAGGGACATTAAAATATTCAAGTAGTCATGTTTGAATTGGCGGATCGCTTGATTCTGCTTACTTATTTCATGAACATATAGTTGCATCGCCCGTTGCTCGATTGCTTTTTCTTTTGTTTCAAAAGTTAATTTTTGATTCCTTGAAAAAATTGCAACAATTAAAGCGAAGACTCCAATTAATAAGACTGAAAGAGACACCGTCAGTTCAGTTAATGCATTTCTCTCCATACCAATCGGAACATTTAATAAATAATTATAAAGGCTGAACGTTTGAATACTCAACCAAGCTAGGAATAAAAGATAGCCTAACCGTTGTTTCAAAAATAGCTGTATTCGTGGTAAAACATATCTTTGAATCAGTATACTTAAACTAGCCACAAGAATTACTGTAAAACACATATATAACATGATTTGCCATTCTTTCGCTTCCATTGCTAAGAAAAACAAGACTTCTCTTGGATAAAGTAAGAAGTTGTTTAATTTAAAAATACCAAACGCGATAGCAAAATGAAGCAAAGTAATCCCTATCGGTTGTTCTCGTCGATTCATATAAGACAAGGAAACTAAAAGTACCACAAAAAAAAGTTCTGAAACGACGGGGATAACTAGTTTCAACTGCAAATTAATAGCAATAAATAATAAAATTATCGCACCCATACTTACCTTCTTGTTTCTCAATGACAAACGATCTAGTATGGTAAACGCCACAAACATATCAATAATATTCAAAAGATCAATGACATAAATCACAGCTACAACTTCTTTCGTATATGATATTTTTGTTTTCATTATATCATATTCGCTTCTTGAATAATAAAAACGCCCTTAACTTTTACCGTTTAGGTGTCATTTTCGACCGTTCAGGTAAGAAGGGTATTTTTATTATTTTTTTGATATATAGTCTATTCATATAGAAGAGGAGAAGAAATGGGAATAAAATATGATTAAGAAAAGAAAAAGATCAAACGTGTTACTTATCGCAACATTGGCTAGTATCCTTTTAATGGGAATCGGAACTGCCTTAGCAGATACCATTGATAAAAGCTATACTTTTTCGTTCTCTGGTCCTTTATCAATGACTTATACAGAAGCTTATCCAAAAGATACTAAATCATCGATGTATATCAGTGTAACCTCTACATCTGATTCTAGCCGCAGTAGTTTTAAGATAAAACCCCAAGTTTTTAATGGGGATAAATATGTTAATACTGGTAGTGGAGGCACCGTTGAAAAAGGAAAGCGTTATGAAGTTTATAATTATGCTGTTGAAAATTTTGGCGAGCGAATTCCTGTACGCTTTAGAGGTGAGCGTTCAACAGCATCCAAACTAACATTTAAAGGTAAATGGTCACCTGACTATACCTATGAAAGTGGAGTAATCGTCTTACCTTAAATACTAAATAACACTTACTCTTCTTCTATTATTTGTATAGATTTTAAATATTTGGAGGTTTCTCTCATGATTATTTTTCGTATAAAACAAGTACTAAAAGAAAAAATACTCCTCTTTTCTTTTTTGATTTTAATGTTAATTAGTCTCGGTCAATTTTTCAGTAATATTTGGTCGGAACAGTTAATCAATCCTAACGCTTATCCAACGAGTTTGTATTATGCTTGGATTTTATCGAATGATGGGAACTCTTTCTTTCCCTTTCTCTACTTATTTTCTGTTTTCCCGCTAACGGCTTTACCTATGGGTTTTTATTTAAATCGTGAAGGTCACAGTCAATACGACTACATACAAATCATTCGAAAGAATAGAAAAAAGTATCTCCTCTCACTTTTAAGCGTGAACAGTTTATTAGCATTTGGCTTAGCAACGATTCCATTACTATTCAATGTTTTTTTTAATGCACTGCGCTATCCTGCATTAAAACCGTATCGCTTTACCGATTATATGCGCGCTTATCCTAGAGAAAATGGCACTATTGCTAAATCATTATTTCTAGAGCGCCCTTTTTTAAATATCTTATTATTCATTTTACTGACAGGAATCTTCGCTCTCTTGCTTAGCAATTTGATTTTACTACTAGGACTATTCATCAAGAAAACCATTTATTTGTTTGCCTTATCCTTATTGATCCCATTAGTATTATTTTTGATTCCCGGTGGCTACTCAATTTCACCACTAGGATTCCTTGTTGTCGTGCCAGGAAGCAACAATGTTTATCTCTTACCCATTCTCTGTTTAATCGCTAGTTTTGGATCGCTAACGCTCTTTCTTTTTATTTATTATGTTAAAAAAAGAGGTTCGGTATCATGATCCAATCATTTTTAGTCCTGATTCGCCATGAGAAGAAACTACTTTTACTATTTCCTTATGCCTTTATTTGTTTTTATTTTTACCTTACACTCAATCTCTATACTCTTTTTTCCTTTTTAGAAGATTCTTTCATTTTTGGTGTCTTCATCTATCCGATTTATTTAATTTATCATTACGCCATTACTGAATACTATTATGGGACTTTTACTCAAATTCGTATGAGCAATCGAATAAAAAAGAAATCGCGTTTTTTTTACGCTTTATTTACTAGCTCGACTTTCTTTATTGTCTTTTACTTGCCCGGATTCCTAATTACTATTTTCCAAAATCGTTGGGAGAAGGTACCCATTGAAACACTTTTTCAAAGCCTGATAAATCAATGGATATTTTATTTTATCTTGAGTTATGTTTTACTACATTTAAAAAAATCGTGGCAATCAAAAGGGTTCAAATTCCCTCTGATCATTCTCTTTATTCTTGATTTTTATGTGTTTGATGAATGGATTTTCAAAACAATCGGCCTTAAACCGACACCAAATACTCTTGATTCCTTTGGTATTTTTACCCTCTTTTACTTAGCGATTCTTTTCTTTATTTGGTTACGAACGGCAATTTCTACAGTAGGAATGCCATTAATCGAACGCGATTTACGTATTCGTAAAAGAGAGTGGCAGGGTTTTTTCGTTTTACTCTCCTTTTTATTTGGATTAACACTTTATTTTTTCTCTCAACAATCGGATGTCTCACTCCTACTTTGGTATTTATTATCTTTCTTTCAAGGGATTAGTCGAGAGGGCTTTAATTCGATTCAGCAAGGCGACTTCTATTCATTTCCTTTGATTTGGTTTTGCTTTTTATTAAGCTTCCTGATTTTATTGTCATCGTTTCGCTCAGATGATTGGCAGCTATACGGACAATTTATTCGCATGCGGATTAGTAATCATCTTTTTCAAAAGACGAAAAATCTTTCCTTATTGATTTGGACAATGTTTTTCTTTTTATTACTCATTTTCATCCCAGTCTTAGTTGAACAAACATGGTTAATTGAAAATATCTTTGGAACACGACAAAACTTGCTTTTATATCTGGTTTTATTTTTCAGTCATCTTTATTTAACTGGACTTTGCTACGAGTATCTATCTATGATTTTCCCTGCATCTTTTAGCTTATTAGTTACAGCTATTGGACTGCTAATTCTTCTATTTACAGGTAAGGGTCTATTTATAGGAGTCACCATGTTCAATCAATGGGTTACAGGTGAACAAAATCCTTGGCTCGAAGGCTTGTTTCTCTTGATTTTCTATCTCATGTTATTTAGTAGTCTCAAAATCTATCAAACAATCGTAAAAAAGAAAGGAACATACTGATGGAGATTATCATTACGAATTTAACAAAAAAATTATCTGGGCGTACAATTTTATCAAATATTTCTTTAACCATTCCTAAAGGTCAGGTTACTGGAATCGCTGGAGTCAACGGTTCTGGGAAAAGTGTTTTACTTAAATGCATCGCAGGATTGATGCCTTATAACCAAGGTGAAATCAAAGTTGAAAATCAGGTGATTGGCGAAGAAATCGAGCATCCTCCTCATACAGGCGTACTCATTGAAATGCCTCAATTTATTGGTGAGTTTTCTGGGAAAGAAAATTTACAGTTTTTGGCAGCTATTCAACATTTAATCGGTGAAAAAGAGATTCAAGCTGCTCTTGAAACCGTTGATTTAGTTGCAGCTCAAAATGATAAATTTAAACGATACTCCCTAGGAATGAAGCAGCGTTTAGGAATCGCTCAAGCTATCATGGAAAATCAAACTCTCTTACTACTCGATGAACCGACTAACGCATTAGACGAAAAAGGAATTAAAATGATGACATCGATTATTGAACAAGGGAAGCAAGAAGGGAAAACAATTATTGTCACTAGCCATGATAAAGATTTTTTGAATGCTGTTTCTGATATTCAATATCGTTTATGCGAAGGAGTACTCGAACAATGAAACCTAAACAACCGTTCTTCTTTTTCACTTGTCTTTGCTTTATTGCACTCGGAATATTTAGTGGTATGAAAATTTATCAAGTCAATCAGGATAATTCAAAATATCAAATAACGGAAGTAGCAGCTGAGCGAGGACAGGTAGTTACAATGGACGCTTTCGAATTTGTACTTGAGGAAATCCAACCTTCTTATGAAGCCTATGACAAAGAGTTTTCAATTAACAAACTTTACACACCGATTATCTTTTCAATTAAAAACATTTCAAACGAAACCATTGATCTTTCGAAAGATCAATCCTTTACTTTCTACGAAGAAGTTCAAGACTTTAACAACTTAGTTCGTAGCCAAATAGACGGCGTACTACAGCCTGGTGAGTCGATTCGCTTACAAGTAACTGCCGATATTGTCAGCGATGATAGCGATCCCTATTATCCTTCTTATCAACTTGGTGATTCCTTTTCATTATTTCTATCACCCATTTTTTCTGTACAAGGCGGTGACCCTATGGAAGGTTATTCTGTTTATCGTTATAACATAAAAAATAATTCTCCCATGTGATTCCGTTCCTGGATAAAGTCCGTATAATTGTGTAAAAGTAAAAAGGCCATGCAACAGTCCTTTTACGGTACAATGTTTTTAACGACAAAAACATACCCAGGAGGACTTTTACATGACCCAAGTACATTTTACACTGAAAAGCGAAGAGATTCAAAGCATTATTGAATATTCTGTAAAGGATGACGTTTCTAAAAATATCTTAACAACGGTATTTAATCAACTAATGGAAAATCAACGAACAGAATATATTCAAGCAAAAGAATATGAACGAACAGAAAACCGACAAAGTCAACGAAATGGCTATTATGAGCGCAGTTTTACGACACGTGTAGGCACGCTAGAATTAAAAGTACCCAGAACACGTGATGGCCATTTTCACCCACAGTGTTTGAACGTTATCAATGAAACGAAAAAGCCCTAATGGCTTCAATGTTGGAAATGTATGTATCAGGCGTTTCAACTCGTAAGTATCAAAAATTGTGGAAGAACTTTGTGGTAAATCCGTCTCTAAGTCCTTCGTTTCTAGCTTAACAGAACAGCTAGAACCTATGGTTAATGAGTGGCAGAATCGTTTATTATCAGAAAAACATTATCCTTACTTAATGACCGATGTACTCTATATAAAAGTACGAGAAGAGAATCGAGTACTCTCAAAAAGCTGTCATATGGTAAAAGCCAAAAACGTATCAATAATATTCAAAAGATCAATGACATAAATCACAGCTACAACTTCTTTCACATATGATATTTTTGTTTTTATTATATCATATTTGCTTCTTGAATAATAAAAATACTCTTAACTTTTACCGTTTAGGTGTCATTTTCGACCGTTCAGGCAATAGGGCTTTACTTTCATATTAAAAATGACATACTAAACATATCAACTCAACGTTGAAAAAATAAGATTGAAAAGAGGACATTAAATTAAAAAAGAAAATTATATTAAGTTTGGCTGCAACATCTTTATTGGGTGCTATTACTTTATCCCCTATTTTAGTTCATAAAGTCGAAGCTGCATCCATTACCAAAAGTTACAGTGGTTCTTTCTCTAAAGCATGGCAAAAAAGCGCATCTACTTCAGATGGTGCTGGGGTTTTGACTTATGGATACAATACTGCTGCAATTAATGAAGACTATGCGCATGGCTACCATGCAACCAAAACACATTATGCCAGTGTATCTAATAGTAATGGAAGTCATACAAGTGGTAATGTTGGAAAAGGGAAAACGGCAAAGATAGAAGTCCGTCATAGCGGTTCAAACATTTCCTACTCGATGAGTTACTAATTTCTCTCGGCATTTGATTACGCTTTTCCCCGATACAAGTAATCGATTGTATCGGAGAAAAGCTTTATTTTTATCTCTTAAATTTGGAGGAAACAATGAAAAAAATAAAATACCTCTTAGCCTTTATTCTATTTTTTATCGGCTTTAGTTTTTCTGGAGAAAGCTTCATGCTCTATTTAGACACTTTTGAAGAGAACTTTCCGCAAACAACGTTATTTAAACCTGTTTCTGTCTCAGATGAAGAAATGAAGTCGGATCTCACGCTCGCGGCCAATCGAAACAATATCCAATTCTTCGCCTACCAAGAAAAATTGACTGGCGCCAAACAAACGGATATTTATATTTACACCACCCAAGAAACCAAAGAAGAGTTAAAGAACCATGCCGCAATCAGCGAAAAAGAATATAAGAGCTTATTACTTGGTAAAGCGACGATTCATCTAGAAGATTGGCAAACGATTCCGCAAATGGAGACAGTCGATAAAATTTACCTCTTAGGCGATGAAGAGAATCTCCAGCAATTTAAATCCGAGCTCGTCGATAAGTATGCTGGTAATTTTCCTAGAATGGTTACATCTTCCAATGAATCGGCACGAAATGTGCTGTTTGTTTGGATGATTCTTTTGATTTTGCTCTTATTTTTTACCTATTATGACATCTTATTTATGCGTAAAGAAATTTTAGTGAAAGTGGTCTTTGGTGAGGAGTTAAAATACCTTGTCTTAAAAAATATACTCATTGATACCTTTTTAACTTCTGTTTTTTTTGTTTCTGCCTACTTTTTCACTTCCTTCTTTACAAATACTCGCTTTGAACGTGTAAGCGTCTTGATTGCATTTAGTCTTTTTCTATTATTCAATGCGGCACTCTATACGACTCTTTTTCGGACAAACCTAAAAGAAGCTTTTTCAAATACGCAAAACGAGCGGCGTTTACTATTGGTTAATTACATGGTTAAGGTCGTCTCATTGTTATTGACCATCACAGTTACCTCTAGCTGTTTGGCACTATTTTCAGAATCATGGCAGTACGCTCAGCAAAAAGATTTTTTCAAAATATACCAAAACTTTAGTTACGTAAAACTCCATTTACTACCAAAAGATGAAACGAATGATTCTTTCGTGGCGCTCAATGAACAAAGTGCCAATTTACGAGAGCAATTTTATCAAGAATATGCAAATCAATCCTTACAGCTGGTTAACTTGTCCTATGCCGACTTTCGAATAACAAAACCAACTGTCCTGCTTAATTCTGCAGCGATTCCTTATCTAATCGAACAACTACCTGAGTTAAGATCTTATTCCTTTACAGAAGGGATTCATTATTTTTTCCCTAAAAAATATCAAATGGATCAAGAATTACAACAAACGACTTCAGAGGTCATTCAAGATTATATTGAGACTTCCAATCACGCAGAAAATTTTTCGACTTATGAGGACAGCACAAAAATCATGAGTATTGACGGGAAAAATTATTTTAATCGAAGTCGCTATCTAAAAAATCCAATCATCATCTTAAATCATACACTACCTGATGCTTCTGATTTGGAACGAAACTTGCGCCGAGCCTATTATGCCTATGATGTGATGTATCAACTCACCGATGACGCATTTGATTCATTTATTAAACAAAATCACTTAGAAAATGAGTTGGCTGAAAAAACCAATGTTGAAGACGTCTACCAATACCATTGGCAATTCTTAAAACGTAGTGCCTTGATTGCTACGGTACTCTTTTTCTTCACAATTTTTCTAGAAATGATTGTGATTAGCCTTGTTTTAAAATTGGAATATCGTGTCCATGCAATGGAACTGTCGCTTAAAAAATTATTGGGTTATTCCATCTGGTCGCGCAATCAAAAAATGACATTAATGACATTATCTGCCAGCCTGCTTAGCACAATCAGCGCGATTGTGATGAATCAATGGCTTCAAATTGCTGAAGCTCGTTATATCTTGTATGGCGGACTTCTCGTATTGGTTGTTGAACTATTATTCATCGCAATCCACATCAAACGCATGGATCAATCTGAAATTCCAAAAATACTTAAAGGAGGCGCCCTATGATTGTCATTAATCAACTAACGAAAACATTTGACGAGCAAACGATTTTTGAAGATTTAAGTTTAACGATTGAAACAGGGGAATTCGTTGTTTTTTCTGGTCCTAGCGGTTGTGGAAAAACAACCCTCTTAAACATGATTGGTGGACTTGAAGTAGCTGATCATGGCGAAATTATAGTGAATGGTAACAATATTTTAAAACAAAAAAATTTGATGCCCTATTTTAGAGAACAAGTTGGTTTCCTTTTTCAAAATTTTGCTCTGATTGACAATAAGACAGTCAAAGAAAACTTAGCAATTATTAAGAAAAAAAGTCGAAACTCACAAATTTCGCTAGAAGAAGCTCTTCAATTCGTTGGCCTAGCAAGTAAAATGAATAGCAAAGTTTACAAATTATCCGGTGGTGAGCAGCAGCGAGTCGCCTTAGCTCGCTTAATGTTAAAAAAGAACCAAATTATTTTAGCAGATGAACCCACCGGATCACTAGATAAAAAAAACGCCGAAGAAGTCATGACTATTCTAGAAGCGATGCACCATTCGGGCAAAACAGTAATTGTCGTTACCCACGATGAGGAAATCAAAAAACGTGCAAAGCGAGTGATTCAATTATGAAGAAAAGAACAAAAATTTTACTAAGTCTGTTGTTCGGAGTGATTCTCCTCTTTCATCTTGCATGGGCTGGAAATTATTTCTTAAATTATCGTCCGTATACCAAAACGGTACCCATGCATGAGAGTGGCGAGTACTTTTTGATGACGGATAATTATGATTTGAGTGTAGCGATGCCTAGCTATCCAACCTTCACTGGGAATTTAGCGATTACAAATAAAAATGATGATTTATCCTTTATTATTTGGCCATCAGTCGGCGCTACACCTGAAATCGGACTTCAAATTTTAGGTCCTGATGGTGTCACTTATTCCGTCATTCTTGATCAATCCTTAAATTATGACAGTGGGAAAAATCCATCTGACATGCCTAAAGAACAAATTAATCAATTAATCATCGATCGTCGTACCGAAATGGACGAAATGTACGACTATGCAAAAAAGAGCTGGAAGGTGGCGACCCCTAAAAGTTAGAGTTTTTATTATGCAGCTGATTGGCTGGATTGAATTCGGTATTCGACCGGACTCAGTCCAGCCAATTTTACTTTTGATCGTACGTGGTTATACCAGTAGATGTATTCTTTAATTCGTCGTTTTAATTCTTCATAACTGACTAGTTTCTCTCCATAATACATTTCTTGTTTTAATATGCCAAAGAAATTCTCCATCGAAGCATTGTCTGCACACGTTGCTTTACGTGACATACTTTGGAATACATTATTTTTATTTAATGTTTTTACCCATTTATTATGTTGGTAATGCCAACCTTGATCCGAATGGATAGTTGTACGGTAGGTTGCGTGATTCTTTATTATCTCTATTGTTTCATTTAGTGGCTCCATGACTAAATCTAATGTTGGACGTTTCTTAATTCCAAACGCAATCACTTCTCCATTATATAGATCAAGAATAGGGTTTAAATACAACTTTTCTTCCCCTAGACATTTGAATTCCGTAATGTCAGTTACTAGTTTCTGAAATGGGATAGGTGTACTAAACCGACGTGCCAATCGATTCTTCGCTACCTTTCCAGTAGTTCCTTTATATGAATTGTATTTACGGGATTTTCGCATGAATTTTACACACTTTAATCCTAGCTCTCGCATAATGCGATACACCTTTTTATGATTAATACAGTATCCTAATTTCTTTAGCTCGTCTGTAATCCGTTTATATCCATAACGTTCATGAAACGCCTTAAATAGGTGAGTAATGCGTTCTTTTAGTTCGATATCCAGATCTTCTTTTCCGAAGTTCTTGACATGATAGTGATAGGTTGCTTCGGGAATTCCCACAACTAGGATAATATCCTTTAATCGGAACCCTTCTTCTTTAAGTTCGAATGCCCATTTCGCTTGCGCTTTTCGAGTAAGACATTCGGATTTTCCCGAAAAGCTCTCAGCTTTTTTAAATAGGCAATTTCTAATCTCAGTAGTTCATTCTCTCGTTCTAACTCCGCTTCACGTGTGAACTTGTTTTCTTCCTTTTTCTTTTGTTTATTTGGTTTCTTAGTCATAGAAGGTCGCTCCTTTGATTTTGGTTTCAAGCCTTCTATCCCTTGAGAATTAAAATCTTTCATCCAACGATAAATTAATGAAGGATTATTTAATCCGAATTGTTCAGTCGTTTCCTGATAAGAAGCACCTGTGTCTAACATAAATTGTATCGTATTTAATTTAAATTGAACAGGATATACTTCCTTCCTTTTTCTTCGTTTTAATCCCTCCATCCCTTGTGTTTTATAAGCTCTTACCCAATTTTGTAATGGTGTTGCAGAAGGCATATTGTATTTCTTCGCCAATAATTTATAACCAATATTTCCATCTAAATACTCCGTAACAAGCTTTATTTTAAATTCTTCACTATATTTAGCCATAAAAATACCCCCGAAAGTTAGATTTATTACTCTAACTTTCGGGGGTCGGTACCGAATTTATAAATTCCCCAGCTCTTTTTTTGCATCTTGAATTGTTTTGCTTGTTACTCGTATCAAAGCACTCATAAATTCACCTGATTGAACGGGAATTCCTGAGCTGATACTCGATAATAAGCTAACTTTCAATAAAAATCAAAATACGATTTTTTTGTAAGTTTTGCTTATCACTCGTATCAAAACGCTCATGAATTCACCTTAATATCTTACTTCTTTTAAATAAAGTCCTTCAGGGTGTGCAGTCGGTCCCGCTAAATTACGATCTTTACCCGCAATAATTCCGGGAATGGCATCGACTGGTAGACGGCCATTCCCGATTTTTAATAACGTCCCGACCAGAATCCGTATCATTTTGTACAAGAAGCCATTGCCGCTAAAGGTAAAGATTAACTCATCACCGTCTGGACTGACCGCGAGGCTCGCCTCATCAATTTTGCGTGTCTTATCTTCAACGGAACTACCCGATGCGCAAAATGACGTAAAGTCATGTGTCCCTAATAAATCGGGTAAGGCTTGTTGGATTTTTTCCACATCCACAGGATATGGAAAATAACTCGCATAGTAACGACGAAATGGACTACGTGGCTTCCCGATGTCTACCCGAAATTCATATGTCTTCCCTGTTGCCAAGTAACGCGCATGAAAATCATCCGCAACAAGTTCAACACTACGACAGGCGATATCATCTGGCGTTTGCGTATCAAGTCCATAACGCATCCGCTCAAGCGGTCGTTCATGTGGAAAATCAAAGTGAATCACTTGTCCAATCGCATGAACCCCAGCATCTGTTCGGCCTGAAGCATGGACTTCAATTGGTTGACTCGCCATCTTACTTAGTGTCTTTTCCAACTCACTTTGAACGGTCCGTCCATTCGGCTGACGCTGAAACCCGCTAAAATTCGTTCCATCATAAGAAATAATTGCTTTATAACGTACCATTTTTTGATTATCCTTCTTTCCTCAAAAAAAGACCATGACCGAAGTCACAGCCTTTTGATTATTATTCTTACTTTTTATTCTGATTCATTCACTATCCTCGGACAATATCAGCTCGAAGCGATCTCTCAGGCTAAAACAATTCAAAAATCACCTTGGTTGAACGGGATTTTCGTATCTATCCTTCGGCAATTTCAATAATGGTCGCCGTCGAAAGTGCCGACTCTGCCCATTCTCTCCAATTGCTCAGGATAAAGCGATTCGAAAATCACCTTAATTTCTGATATACATTAACACTGCCGTTAGGACTGCAAATGTCAAAATGACGATTGTGTCTTTTGTGCTCCAGTGTAGAATACGGTATTTTGTTCTTCCGTCGCCACCTTGGTAGCCACGTGCTTCCATTGCAGTTGCTAAATCATCCGCACGGTTAAAACTGCTGACAAAAAGCGGAATTAACAACGGTATAACAGCTTTCATTTTTTGAATCAAATTACCTTCACCAAAATCGACACCACGTGCTCGTTGCGCGTTCATGATTTTTTCCGTTTCATCCATTAATGTTGGAACAAAACGTAAAGCAATCGATAACATCAATGAAATTTCATGAACTGGAACTTTTAACGGTTTCAATGGTCTCAATAAATATTCAATCGCATCTGACAAGGCCAATGGTGGTGTTGTTAGTGTTAAGAGCGTTGACATGAAGATAATTAAAACGAAACGACAGAAAATAAAGATTCCGTTTTTCAGACCAAATTCAGTTAATTGAAAGACGCTCCATTTCCAGTAGACGTCGCCACCACTTGTAAAGAAGATTTGAAGGGCTACTGTAAATAAGATTAACCAGATTAATGGTTTCACGCCTCTTAAGAAGAAGCCAAAATCAATTTTAGATAGCCATAAACAAAAGAGTGTAAAAGCACCTAAAAATAAATAGCTCCATAAATTATTGGCTAAGAAAATAATGGCAATAAAATAAAAACTGGCAACTAGTTTTGCTCGTGGATCTAACCGGTGAATCAAAGAATCACCTGGTAAATAACGACCGAGTATTAATTTATTCATCATGAGCAAGTCCTCCTAATTCAACCAGCATCTCTGCTAATTCATTTGAAGTAAGTGGCAAGCGATTAAATTCAAAACCTTTATCAACCAACTTTTGAGCAAAAGCTGTCGCAGTAGGTACGCCTAATTGTTTCGCTTGTAGCCATTCAACTTCTTGGAAGACATCTTGTGGTTTTCCTTGTTTAACAACTGTCCCTTTTTCTAAGACATAGACAAAGTCAGCATAGTCGGCCACATCATCCATTAAATGGGTAACCAAAACAATCGTAATGTTGTTTTCTTTATGTAATCGCGCAAACATTTCCATCATTTCTTTGCGTCCTTGTGGATCCAGACCAGCTGTTGGCTCATCCAACACCAAAACTTCAGGTTCCATGGCTAAAACGCCAGCAATCGCCACTCGACGCATTTGTCCACCCGATAAATCAAAAGGTGAACGTTCTAAATAACTTTCATCTAAACCAACCATTTGCAGTGTTTTAACTGCAAGTTTGGCTGCATCTTCTTCAGAAACACCAAAGTTTTGTGGACCAAAGGCAATATCTCGCGCCACCGTTTCTTCAAACAATTGTGATTCGGGAAATTGGAAAACAATCCCAACTTTTTGACGGATTGGTTTTAAATTCTTGTTACTTGTTTCAGGTGTAATGGTCCGATCGCCGATTTGAACTGTACCGGTTGTTGGTTTCAATAAAGCATTCAAATGTTGGACTAATGTTGATTTCCCACTACCTGTATGACCGACAAGTGCCGTATAACAGCCTTCTTGTACTATCAGGTCAATATCGTGTAAAACGCGTTGTTCAAAGGGTGAATTCGGTTGGTAGGTAAAGTTTACTTTTTCAAAACGGATGTCCATAACCAGTCCACCATCCCTTCTTCTGTTAAGTAGGTTTCAGGCACATCAATGCCTTTTTCACTGAGCGAATATTTTAATTTTTCAGGGAATGGTAAGTCCAAGCCCAACTCAACTAATTTTGGACCTGCAGAAAAAATCTTTTCTGGTGTCCCTTCATCGATAAGTTCACCTTGTCGCATCACTAGCACACGATTGGCATTGGCTGCTTCATCAATGTCATGCGTAATTGATAATACGGTTAAGTCATTGTCTTCTTTAATTTTTTTGATGGTCGCAATCACTTCTTCGCGACCTTCTGGATCAAGCATGCTTGTGGCTTCATCTAAAATAATAATACCTGGACGAAGCGCCACAATACCTGCAATGGCTACGCGTTGCTTTTGACCACCAGATAGACGTGCGGGTTCTCTCGTCGCAAATTCATTCATCCGCACTTGCTTTAATGCTTCTTCCACACGAGTAACCATGTCTTCGCGTGGAATCCCTTGATTCTCCATACCAAAAGCCACATCGTCTTCCACCGTTGCCCCCACAAATTGGTTATCGGGGTTCTGGAAAACCATGCCGACCATATGGCGAATCGACCATAAATTCTCTTCGTTCAGTGCATAATCCCCCACTTGAACACTACCTGCTTCTGGCGCAAGTAAACCGTTAATTGTTTTTGCTAATGTTGATTTCCCTGAGCCGTTGTGACCAATAATGGCAACCCATTCACCGGGATAAATTTTTAATGAGACATCGTTTAAAGCAGGACGTTCGTCTGTTTTGTGATATCTAAAAGTGAGGTTATTTAACTCAATAATCGGATTCATTCTAATTCTCCTAATTCCTTGATTTCTAACTAACACTACCAAAAAATGGGGCTTTTTTCAAATGCTAAGAACCTTTTCATGGAACTTTCTTGGTTCCTCTTTTTTTCCATCCGCCAGCACCTGTCTTGACAGGTATTCGAGGACAAAAAAAACACTTTATGATGAGTGCTCACCCCTTGAATAATCAAGGGGCCAGCGACGAGCTAGACTCGGAAGTTGCCTTCCAACATCATAACACTCTTAAAGTAATCATCGACAAAGTGATGGTAGAAAAGTAGAAAAGTTGCCTTTTCTACTTTCTATTAAGTGTGATTTTAAACTAGTTCAATAATAACCATTGGTGCAGCATCTCCGCGTCTTGGTTCTGTTTTCAAGATACGAGTATAACCGCCTTGGCGATCTGTATAACGAGGAGCAATGTCGTTAAATAACTTTTGTAAAGCTGATTCAACAACGATTTCTTCGTTTTCTTCACGCACGCTTGCAACTTCGTTACGGACGTAAGCAGCTGCTTGACGACGTGCATGTAAATCACCACGTTTACCTAAAGTGATCATTTTTTCAGTAGTTGAACGAATTTCTTTCGCACGAGCTTCAGTCGTAACGATGCGTTCATTAATGATTAAATCAGTTGTTAAATCACGCAACATCGCTTTACGTTGTGATGATGTGCGTCCTAATTTACGATAACTCACGTGGTTTCCCTCCTTCGTAAAAATTAATCGTCTTTACGTAATTCTAAACCTAGATCACTTAACTTAGATTTCACTTCTTCAAGCGATTTACGACCTAAATTACGTACTTTGATCATTTCTGGCTCAGATTTGTTTGTTAGTTCTTGTACAGAATTAATTCCTGCACGTTTTAAACAGTTATATGAACGTACAGACAAGTCTAATTCTTCAATTGTCATTTCTAACATTTTTTCTTTTTGTGTTTCTTCCTTTTCAACCATGATTTCAGCGTTTTTCGCTTCATCAGTCAGATTCACAAAAATATCTAAATGTTCAGTCATGATTTTTGCAGCTAAACTCATTGCATCTAATGGCTCAATTGAACCATCTGTCCATATTTCCATTGTTAATTTATCAAAATCATCTCGGCGTCCTACACGTGTATTTTCTACTTGGTAGTTTACACGACGAACGGGAGTGTAGATAGAATCAACTGGAAGCACACCGATTGGCATGTCTTCTTTTTTGTTTTCATCTGCTTGAACATATCCACGACCCGGTTTAACTGTTAAACGTGCGTGGAAAGTTGCGCCTTCAGATACAGTACAAATATACATATCTTTATTAAGGATTTCTACGTCACTATCGACGATAATATCGCCTGCAGTTACGACAGCTGGTCCTGTAATATCGATTTCAAGAGTTTTCTCTTCTTGACCATACATTTTTAATGCAAGACCTTTAATATTTAAAATGATCTGAGCTACATCTTCTCTTACACCTTTGACAGTTGAAAATTCATGTAACACACCATCAATTTGAATACTAGTAATGGCTGCACCTGGTAAAGAAGATAATAAAATACGACGTAGGGAATTTCCTAAAGTAGTTCCGTAGCCTCGTTCTAGAGGTTCTACAATAAACTTGCCATAATCTTTCTCTTCATCAATCTTAGCAATTCTTGGTTTTTCGAATTCAATCATTATTATCTCTTACCCCTTTCAAAACGAAAAGTGTCTTGTTCAATGACGTGATTTTGAAACTCAAAATGAGTGGCACTCATTAAACACGACGGCGTTTTGGTGGGCGACATCCATTATGAGGAACTGGTGTTACGTCACGGATTGCAGTCACTTCTAAACCTGCTGCTTGTAATGAACGAATTGCTGCTTCACGTCCTGAACCAGGACCTTTAACAGTAACGTCCACACTTCTTAATCCATGTTCCATTGCTACTTTACTAGCAGTTTCTGCTGCCATTTGAGCGGCGAATGGTGTTGATTTTCTACTACCTCTGAACCCTAATGCACCAGCTGATGACCATGCTAACGCGTTACCATGAGTATCAGTGATCATCACGATTGTATTGTTGAATGTTGAGTGGATATGTGCAATACCAGTCTCAATATTCTTTTTCACGCGGCGTTTACGACTCACTTTTTTTGCTGCCATGAAGTTTTAACCTCCTTCACTTAGGAATTATTTTTTCTTACCTGAAACTGTTTTTGATGGACCTTTACGAGTACGTGCGTTGTTTTTAGTGTTTTGTCCACGTACTGGCAACCCACGACGGTGACGGATTCCTCGGTATGAACCGATTTCCATCAAGCGTTTGATGTTTAAGTTCACTTCACGACGAAGATCACCTTCAACTTTTAATTTATCGATTTCAGCACGAATAGCATCTGTTTGTTCATTCGTTAAGTCACGAACTCGAACTTCTTCAGAAACGCCAGCGTTTGCTAAAACTTTCTTTGCAGTTGTATTCCCAATACCAAAAATGTATGTTAGGGACACAACGACACGTTTATCACGAGGAATATCTACTCCTGCAATACGAGCCATATTCGTTACACCTCCGTTTATCCTTGACGTTGTTTATGTTTTGGATTTGCTGGGCAAATCACCATAACGCGTCCATTACGACGAATTACTTTACAATGTTCACACATTGGTTTTACTGATGGTCTTACTTTCATGATCTTACCTCCTGTGATTTTACGGAGTACAATTATTTAAAGCGATAAGTAATACGGCCACGAGTTAAGTCATATGGTGAAAGTTCTACTGTCACCTTGTCTCCTGGTAGAATTCGAATATAATGCATACGAATTTTGCCAGAAACAGTTGCTAAAACTTGATGCCCGTTTTCTAATTCGACTTTGAACATTGCATTCGGCAAAGTATCGACGACTGTACCTTCGACTTCAATCATATCTTCTTTTGCCACGCACAGTACCTCCTTGAAATTGTTTCGTGTTTTCACACGATAAAACGGCGGAAACGAGTGCTCCCACCTTAGATTCTCAATACAACCTTCTGAAATGACTTCAGAAGTCGGACTGACACATTATAGCATAATGTGTCTTACTAAGCAAGAGTTGTTTCCTAGTGCAAGTCGGTTACGGGCAATCGATCGTTATCCGATGATTTTTTTTACGTCTGCAAAGACAGCATCGATTTCACGATTACCATCAATTGACTGCAATAAACCCTCTTCTTTATAGTAAGCTAAAATTGGTTCGCTACTTTTAATGTTAATTGCTAGACGATTTTTAACCGTTTCGGGTTTGTCGTCTTCTCGTTGATAAAATTCATGGCCTCCACAGCGATCACAAGTGCCTTCAACTTTTGTTGGGTTGAAAACTTTATGATACGTTGCACCGCATTCGCGACACATGTAACGGCCAGCTAAACGATCAACAAGAATTTCTTCAGGGACATGAATGTCAATAACAGCATCCAGTTTCTTATCAAGTTCTTTCAGCATTTGATCCAAAGCTTTTGCTTGTTCCAAAGTACGGGGGAAGCCATCTAATAAGAAGCCTTTCTCTGTATCTGGTTGAGCTAAACGCTCTTTCACAATTCCGTTAGTTACTTCATCCGGAACCAATGCGCCTTGATCCATGTATGATTTTGCTTTTAGGCCTAATTCTGTTTCGTTTGCCATAGCGGCACGAAACATATCACCTGTTGAAATATGCGGAATGTTGTACTCAGCAATAATTTGTTCTGCTTGCGTACCTTTTCCAGCACCGGGTAATCCCATTAAAATGATGTTCATTTTAATAATTCCTCCCATAAGTGTTTGTGCGATGTTGAGGAAGACCTCAACACCCTACAAAACTTTTAGTCCATAAACCCTTTGTATTGACGCTTAAGCATTAATCCTTCTAACTGTTTAGCAGTTTCTAGAGCAACACCCACGGCAATGAGTAAGCTTGTACCACCTAATCCAATTGATTGAGGCAAGTCCCATAGCATTTGAGCAAGAATTGGTAGTAAAGCAACAAGTCCTAAGAAAAGTGCTCCCACCGTACTCAAGCGCATCAAAACGCCTGAAACATAATCTTCTGTTCCTTTACCAGGACGGACACTTGGAATGTAACTTCCTTGTTTTTGTAAGTTTTCCGCTAATTTCTCAGGGTTCACTTGAACAAAAGCATAGAAGAAGGTAAACGCAACGATTAATACTGTATAAAGGATTGCTCCTGGCACAGTATTATAGTTGAACAATGTTTGAACCGTTTCAAACCAAACTTCGCCTTCATAATTACCAAATGCTTGTAAAATCGCACTCGGCGTTGTAATGAATGAACTAGCAAAGATAACAGGGATAACACCGGCAGCATTTACTTTCAATGGAAGGTAAGAGCTTGTTGGTGCACCCGCTACTCGTTTCGTATATTGAATTGGTATTTTACGTTCTGCTTGTTGGAAATACGTCACAAAAGTCACGATTGCCAACACTGCAA
Organism: Enterococcus eurekensis; assembly: GCF_042654605.1. Taxonomy (NCBI): domain Bacteria; kingdom Bacillati; phylum Bacillota; class Bacilli; order Lactobacillales; family Enterococcaceae; genus Enterococcus; species Enterococcus eurekensis. Next base: position 152,796 of record NZ_JBHSGT010000043.1, on the reverse strand, counting down.
TAACTAACAACACCATAAAAATTGCAGATTGCCAAATTTTTGATGCTTCAATATTAATAAAGTAGTCTTCGATTAAACCTTTAATATCGACTGGTAAGCGTGAGATGATACCGGCAAAGATGATCATTGATACACCATTACCAATTCCTTTTTCGGTAATTTGTTCACCTAACCAAGTGACGAACATCGTACCTGTTGTCAGAATAACTCCGATTAAGATAAATGTTTGTGCATTTGGGTTTGGAACAAAGCCGTATTGTGTGAACATGTTAAACCCTGCAGTCAATGCCATTGATTGTGCAAATCCTAAGACTAGCGTCATATAGCGTGTTGCTTGATTTAACTTGCGGCGACCAACTTCCCCTTGTTTTGACCACTCAACGAATTTCGGTACGATATCCATTTGCATCAATTGAATAATAATTGAAGCAGTGATATAAGGTGAAACCCCCATGGAAAAAATAGAGAAACGTTGCATGGCACTTCCACTTACTAGATCTAACATGTTTAGAAATGGTAAGTCAGAGATGCTTTGCAAACGAGAAGCATCGACACCCGGAACGGTGATATGTGTACCTAAGCGAAAAATGAAAAGAATGAATATCGTAAAATATATTTTATTTCTAATTTCCTTTACTTTAAAAGCATCCTTTAACAATTTTAGCATTAAATCACCTCAACAGATCCACCAGCAGCTACGATAGCTTCTTCGGCTGTTTTAGAGAATTTCGCTGCTTTCACAGTTAATTTTTTAGTTAATTCGCCATTTCCTAATACTTTGATTCCGGCTTTCTCGTCTTTAACGATTCCAGCTTCAACTAAAGTTAATGCTGATACTTCAGTTCCGTCTTCAAAGCGGTTTAAAATGTCAAGGTTAACAACTGCATATTCTTTGCGGTTTACGTTTGTGAATCCACGTTTTGGTAAACGCATGAACAATGGTGTTTGTCCACCTTCAAATCCTAAACGTACTCCACCACCTGAACGGGCTTTTTGTCCTTTTTGTCCACGTCCAGCTGTTTTACCATTACCAGATGAAGATCCACGACCAACACGGTTACGTTCTTGGCGAGAGCCTTCTGCAGGTTTTAATTCATGAAGTTTCATGCTTTGGCACCTCCTTATTAAAAATCGAAAATATCTTTATTTCGTTCTTAGACTTCTTCTACTGCTACTAAGTGAGAGATTGTGTTAACCATGCCTTTGATTGCTTCATTAGCAGGTTTTACTACAGTACTGTTCACTTTTCCTAAACCTAACGCTTTTACGGTATCCTTTTGGTTTTGAGGACGTCCGATAAGACTGCGTTTTAAAGTAATTTTTAATTCAGCCATGTTTTTGTCCTCCTTAACCTACGATTTCTTCTACAGATTTTCCGCGAAGTGCTGCCACTTCTTCCACGCGTTTTAATTGAGTTAATCCATCAACTACTGCGCGAACAACGTTGATTGGTGTGCTTGAGCCTAAAGATTTTGTAGTGATATCGTTCACTCCAGCTAACTCTAATACGGCACGAACTGTTCCACCAGCGGCTACCCCAGAACCTTCTACAGCAGGTTTCATTAAGATATGTCCGCCACTGTATTTACCAACGACGTCATGAGGAATTGTTGTTCCTACAACCGGCACTTCAATTAAGTTTTTCTTAGCACTTTCAACGGCTTTACGGATTGCTTCTGGAACTTCTTGAGCTTTACCAGTACCAAATCCTACGTGTCCGTTTTTATCACCAACGATGACTAAAGCTGCGAAACGTAAACGACGTCCACCTTTTACAACTTTTGTTACGCGATTAATCGCAACAACGCGGTCTTCTAATTCCAAATGTTTTGGATCGATATAAACCATGAATGGTATTCCTCCCTTTCTTAAAATTCTAGTCCATTTTCGCGAGCTGCTGTTGCTAATGCTGCTACACGGCCATGGTAAAGGTATCCACCACGGTCAAAGACTACTACTTTGATTCCTTTTGCTGCTGCACGTTCTGCGATTAATTTACCGACAGCTTGTGCTTGTTCTACTTTGTTTCCACCTGAAATTTCTTTATCTAAGGCAGAGGCACTTGCTAGCGTCACACCCGCTACGTCATCAATAATTTGAGCGTAGATGTTTTTGTTAGAACGGAAAACGTTCAAGCGTGGGCACTCAGCAGTACCAGAAATTTTATTACGGACACGTTTATGTCTATTTTGGCGTGTCTTATTTCTAGCTGTTTTAGTAATCACAATTGTCACCTCTTTAAATTGCTAGCCTAAGCTGCGCTTCGCAAAGCTTGTTGCTTGCGAAGATTATTTACCAGTTTTACCTTCTTTACGGCGTACGAATTCACCAACATAGCGAATACCTTTGCCTTTATACGGTTCTGGAGGACGAACGCCACGAATATTCGCTGCTAATTCACCTAAAACTTCTTTATCAATACCTTTTACGATAACTGATGTGTTTGAAGGAACTTCAATTGTAGTTCCAGCTGGTGCTTCGATCTCTACTGGGTGAGAGTAACCTACGTTTAATACAAGTTTTGTACCTTGTAATTGCGCACGGTATCCAACCCCGATCAATTCTAACGCTTTTTGGAAACCTTCGCTTACACCAACAACCATGTTATTGAAGTTTGCGCGGCTTGTTCCATGAATTGTCTTCATGTCTTTGCTATCATTTGGACGAGTGAAAGTTACTTCATTTCCTTCAACATTCATTGTAATGTCTGCAGAGAATGTACGTGTCAATTCACCTTTAGGTCCTTTAACTGTAATATCGTTTCCGTTTTGTGTAACTTCTACACCTGCAGGAATAACGACTACTTTATTACCAATACGACTCACTTAGAGACACCTCCTTGTGTATTAAATTTAAATTACCATACGTAAGCGACTACTTCGCCACCAACGTTTTTAGCTCTAGCTTCTTTATCAGTTACAACACCTTCAGAAGTTGAGATAATTGCAATACCTAAACCGTTTAATACTTTAGGAACTTCGTCTGCTTTAACATAAGCACGTAGACCTGGTTTAGAGATGCGTTTTAAGTTAGTGATAACACGTTCACCATTTCTTCCATATTTCAGGAATACGCGGATAACGCCTTGTTTGTCATCTTCGATATATTCAACATCACGTACAAAACCTTCTTTTTTCAAGATTTCAGCGATGTCACGTTTAATTTTTGAAGCAGGTACTTCTAAGACTTCGTGTTTTACCATGTTGGCATTACGAATGCGCGTTAGAAAGTCTGCAATTGGATCTGTCATGACCATTAGATGATTTACCTCCTTTATGCGAGTTTACTTGTTTACCAGCTAGCTTTCTTCACGCCGGGAATTTGACCTTTATAGGCAAGTTCGCGGAAGCAAATACGGCAAAGTTGAAATTTACGATAAACTGAGTGTGGACGTCCACAACGTTCACAACGAGAATTTTGTTGTGTTGAGAATTTTGCCGGACGGTTATGTTTAGCAATCATTGACTTTTTAGCCACGTAGTTCGCCTCCTTTTTTTATTTTTGGAATGGCATTCCTAATTGAGTTAACAATTCACGAGACTCTTCGTCTGTGTTGGCAGTCGTTACGATAACGATATCCATTCCGCGTACTTTATCGACCAAATCATAATCAACTTCTGGGAAGATTAATTGTTCTTTGACACCTAAAGTATAGTTTCCACGTCCGTCGAAAGCTTTTTTGCTTACGCCGTGGAAGTCACGTACACGTGGTAAAGCAACTGTAACCAATTTATCTAAAAATTCGTACATTCTTTCTCCACGTAAAGTAACTTTAGCACCGATTGGCATGCCTTCACGTAAACGGAAGCCAGCAATTGATTTTTTAGCTTTTGTAATTAAAGGTTTTTGACCTGTAATAATTTGTAGTTCTTCAACAGCTTTATCTAATGCTTTTGCGTTAGATACTGCATCACCCACACCCATGTTGACAACGATTTTCTCAACTTTTGGTGCTTGCATTACTGAACTATATTCAAATTTTTCCATCAATGATGGGGTAACTTCTTTGTTATATTTTTCTTTAAGGCGGTTCATTCAATAAGCCCCTCCTTCCTTAATAGGATTATTTATCTAATACTTCTCCGGTTTTCTTAGAAACACGGACTTTTTTACCGTCAACTTCTTTATAGCCTACGCGAGTTGCTTCGCCGTTTGAAGGATCAATCACCATCACGTTAGAAACATGAATTGGTGCCTCCATTTCTACGATTCCACCTTGTGGGGCTGCTTGAGAAGGTTTTTGGTGTTTTTTAACGATGTTAACACCTTCAACGATGACTTTGTCTTTTTTAGGGAAAGCTTCTAATACGACAGCTTCTTTGTTCTTGTCTTTTCCAGTGATAACTTTAACTTTATCGCCTTTTTTAACAAACATTTTGTTTCGCACCTCCTTTGATAATGAGTAAGAATTATAATACTTCTGGTGCTAGTGAAACGATCTTCATGAAGTTGCTTTCGCGTAATTCACGGGCAACTGGGCCAAAGATACGAGTTCCACGTGGGCTTTTATCATCACGGATAATAACCGCAGCATTTTCGTCAAATTTGATATATGAACCGTCTGCGCGACGAGCGCCTGATTTCGTACGAACGATAACAGCTTTAACGACTTCACCTTTTTTGACAACTCCACCTGGCGTTGCTTGTTTAACAGTAGCAACGATAACGTCACCGATGTTAGCAGTCTTACGGCCTGAACCGCCAAGGACTTTAATTGTCAAGATTTCACGAGCGCCAGAGTTGTCAGCAACTTTTAAACGACTTTCTTGTTGGATCACGATGTGTATCCTCCTTTCAGATTTTCAATTCAATCTATATAGGAAAATCTCGTGTGATTATTAAATAATCACTGCCTTTTCAACAATTTCTACTAGACGGAAACGTTTTGTAGCTGATAATGGGCGAGTTTCCATAACTTTCACGATATCACCGATTTTTGCTTCGTTGTTTTCGTCGTGAGCTTTGTATTTCTTAGAGTATTTCATACGTTTACCATAAATTGGGTGGTTTTTCTTTGTTTCAACTACTACTGTAATTGTTTTATCCATTTTATCGGATACCACGCGGCCTTGGTAAACCTTGCGTTGGTTTCTTTCCTCAGTCATACGCTAAATGGCCTCCTTCCACTATTACTTTGCTTGTTCACGCAATACAGTTTTGATGCGTGCAATCGATTTACGTACTTCTTGAATACGTGCTGTGTTTTCTAATTGTCCGGTAGCTAATTGGAATCGTAAGTTAAACAATTCTTCTTTTAATTGTTTTTCTTGATCAATCATTTCGGCAGTGGTTAATTCTCTGATTTCTTTAACCTTCATTCGATTCACCACCCATTTCTTCACGTTTTACGATCTTAGTTTTCACAGGTAATTTGTGTGAAGCAAGACGTAGAGCTTCGCGAGCAACTTCTTCAGGTACGCCTGCGATTTCAAACATGATTTTTCCACGTTTTACTGGTGCAACCCATCCTTCAGGAGCTCCTTTACCTTTACCCATACGAACGCCGATAGCTTTACTTGTATAGGATTTGTGAGGGAAAATTTTAATCCATACTTTCCCACCACGTTTCATGTAACGAGTCATTGCAATACGTGATGCTTCGATTTGGCGGTTGGTAATCCAATGAGATTCAACAGCTTGTAAACCGTATTCTCCAAAAGATACTTCTTTTCCACCTTTAGCTTCTCCACGCATTTTACCGCGGAATTCACGACGGTGTTTTACACGTTTAGGTACTAACATGCTTATTTCCCTCCTTTCTCAGTGTTCTTTTTAGTTGGAAGAATTTCTCCACGATAAATCCACACTTTAACTCCTAGTTTTCCGTATGTTGTATCTGCTTCTTCCCATGCATAGTCAATGTCTGCACGTAAAGTATGCAATGGAACTGTTCCTTCAGAATATCCTTCGCTACGAGCAATTTCTGCACCGTTTAAACGACCTGATACTTGAGTTTTAATTCCTTTTGCTCCTGAACGCATTGTACGTTGAATTGCTTGTTTTTGTGCACGACGGAAAGCAACGCGGCTTTCTAATTGACGAGCGATTCCTTCGCCGACCAATTTAGCGTCTAAATCTGGTTTTTTAATTTCTACGATGTTGATGTGTACTTTTTTACCAGTTAATTTGTTTAATTGTGTTCTCAAGTTTTCGACTTCAGATCCACCTTTACCGATAACCATACCTGGTTTAGCTGTGTGAATTGAAATGTTTACGCGATTTGCAGCACGTTCGATTTCAACAGTTGACACAGCGGCATCAGCAAGTTGTTTTGCGATAAATTTACGAATACGTAAATCTTCGTGTAAAAAGTCTGCATAATCTTTGTCTGCATACCATTTAGCATCCCAGTCACGGATGATGCCTACGCGCATTCCAATTGGATTAATTTTTTGACCCACTGAATGTCCCTCCTTATTTTTCTGATACGACTACCGTAACATGACTTGTACGTTTGTTGATTGGAGAAGCTGATCCTTTTGCACGTGGACGGAAACGTTTCATTGTCGGTCCTTCGTTAACAAAAGCTTCAGAAACTACTAAAGTCTCAACATCTAAGTCGAAGTTGTTTTCCGCATTAGCGATTGCTGACATCAAAACTTTTTCGATGATTCCAGCCGCTTTATTCGGTGTAAATTTCAAGATTGCAATTGCTTCAGCAACGCTTTTTCCTCTAATTAAATCAATAACTAGGCGTGATTTGCGAGGGGAAACGCGTACTGTTTTAGCAGTTGCTTTCGCTGATGTAATTTGTTCTGCCATCTGTATATCCTCCCCTCAGATTAACGTCTTGTTTTCTTATCATCGGCTACGTGTCCGCGATAAGTTCTTGTTGGTACGAATTCACCCAATTTATGTCCTACCATATCTTCTTGGATGTAAACTGGTACATGTTTACGACCATCATAGACAGCTATCGTAAAACCGATAAAACTTGGGAAGATTGTTGAACGACGTGACCAAGTTTTAATAACTTTTTTCTTTTCAGCGCCTGCTTGTGCGTCAACCTTTTTCATTAAATGGTCATCGACAAAAGGCCCTTTCTTTAAACTACGACCCATGGTGAACCTCCTCTCAAAATGTGCAACACATGGTTAGTGTAATTATTTTTCGTTACGACGACGAACAATAAGTTTGTCAGATTGTGCTCTCTTATTACGAGTTTTGTAACCAAGAGCTGGTTTGCCCCAAGGTGAAAGAGGTGCTTTACGACCGATAGGAGCTTTACCTTCACCACCACCGTGTGGGTGATCGTTAGGGTTCATTACGCTACCGCGAACAGTTGGGCGTTTACGCATCCAACGAGAACGACCTGCTTTACCAATGTTGATTAATTCGTGTTGTTCGTTACCAACTGAACCGATTGTTGCACGGCAAGTTGCTAAAATCATACGAACTTCTCCTGAGTTTAAGCGGATTAATACGTATTTACCTTCTTTACCAAGTACTTGAGCACTTGTTCCAGCAGAACGGATTAATTGTCCACCTTTTCCAGGTTTTAATTCGATGTTGTGTACGACTGTACCTACAGGGATATTTACTAAAGGTAATGTGTTACCTAATTTGATATCTGCTTCTGGTCCAGATACTAAACGCATACCAACTTCTAAGCCTTTAGGTGCTAAGATGTATGCTTTCACCCCGTCTTCATAGTGAACTAACGCGATGTTAGCTGAACGGTTCGGATCATACTCAACTGTTTTTACAACAGCTACAACGTTATCTTTGTTACGTTTGAAGTCGATGATACGGTATTGACGCTTGTGACCGCCACCTTGATGGCGTACAGTAATGCGTCCGTTGTTGTTACGACCGGCATGGTTTTTTAATGGTGCTAATAATGATTTTTCTGGAGTTGCTGTAGTAATCTCAGCAAAGTCAGAAGTAGTCATATTACGACGACCATTAGTAATAGCTTTATACTTTTTAATTGCCACGTCTTTTTCCCTCCTATGTTAATCTAGAACAACTCAGCTAATTACTCAGCTGAGAAAAATTCGATTGCTTTAGAATCTTCAGTTAATGTCACAATCGCTTTGCGACGTTTTTTTGTATAACCTGCATATTTACCAACGCGTTTAAATTTAGGACGAACATTGATGATGTTAACGTTCTGAACTTTTACGTCAAAAGCTGCTTCTACAGCTTGTTTCACTAAAGTTTTGTTTGCACGAGTATCCACGTCAAAAGTGAATTTTTTCTCGTCCATTGCAAGCATAGACTTTTCAGTGATAACTGGGCGTTTGATTACGTCTAATAAATTCATTATGCAAGCACCTCCTCAATTTGAGTAAGAGCAGTTTGTGTTACCAAGATTTTATCGTTAGATACAACGTCTAAAACAGAAACGTTATTAGATGCAATAACTGAAACGTTTGGTAAGTTGCGAGCAGATAATGCTGCAAAATCGTTGCCTTCCTCTAATACGACTAATACTTTCTTATCGATTGATAAGCTAGCAAGAACTTGTTTGAATTCTTGTGTTTTTGGAGCTGAGAAGCTTAATGCATCAACAACAACAAATTTACTTGAAGCAACTTTTTCTGATAAAACAGATTTCATTGCTAAGCGACGAACTTTTTTAGGAAGTTTGTAGCTGTATGAACGAGGTGTTGGTCCAAAGACAACTCCTCCTCCACGCCATTGTGGTGAACGGATTGATCCTTGACGCGCACGTCCAGTTCCTTTTTGTCTCCACGGTTTACGACCACCGCCACGAACTGCACTACGGTTTTTAACCGCGTGTGTTCCTTGTCTTAATGAAGCACGTTGCATGATGATTGCATCGTAGACAACTGATTCATTTGGTTCGATTCCGAAGATTTCTTCGTTTAAAGTGATTTCGCCAGCTTGGCTTCCATCTTGTTTAAATAATGCTACATTCGGCATTCCTTAGTTCCTCCTTTCTTCCTATCTAATTATTTAGCTTTAACAGCTGATTTAATAGTAATCAATGATTTTTTCGCTCCAGGAACGTTACCTTTGATCAAAATTACGTTACGGTCTAAGTCAACACGTACAATTTCCAAGTTTTGGATTGTGATACGGTCGCCACCCATACGGCCAGCAAGTTTTTTACCTTTGAACACACGGTTCGCAGCAACTGCTCCCATTGATCCAGGACGACGGTGGTAACGAGATCCGTGAGCCATTGGTCCACGAGATTGGCCATGACGTTTGATAACGCCTTGGAATCCTTTACCTTTTGAAGTTCCTGTAACATCAACGATATCGCCAGTTTGGAATACGTCAACTTTAATTTCTGATCCTACTTCTAAGCCCTCTAGCTCAACATTCTTGAATTCGCGAATGAAGCGCTTAGGAGCCGTGTTTGCTTTTGCAACATGACCTTTCGCAGGTTTGTTACTTAAAACTTCACGTTTATCTTGGTAACCAACTTGAACAGCTTCGTAACCATCGTTTGCGATAGTTTTTAATTGTAAAACAACGTTTGGTGTTGCTTCAACAACTGTTACTGGAATTAATTCACCAGTTTCCGTGAAGATTTGTGTCATTCCCACTTTTTTCCCTAAGATTCCTTTGGTCATGATTACACCTCCATTTTACTTTTATAATTTGATTTCGATGTTCACACCAGATGGTAAGTCAAGCTTCATTAAAGCATCAACTGTTTTTGGTGTTGGGTTCACAATGTCAATTAGACGTTTGTGTGTACGCATTTCGAATTGCTCGCGTGAGTCTTTGTATTTATGTGTCGCACGAATAACTGTGTATAGGCTGCGCTCTGTTGGTAATGGAATTGGACCAGACACGCTAGCACCAGTTCTCTTTGCAGTTTCTACGATTTTATCCGCTGATTGATCTAAAATACGATGTTCATACGCTTTTAATCGGATACGAATTTTTTGTTTTGCCATTTCTTTCCCTCCTCGCCTCTTTTTAAAGTAGACATAGCTCCACGAAAATTTTTCCGTCACACTCGTCCATGGCAAAGCGTCCGGGCGTGTCGCAACCTCTCGTTTCATAGCCGGTAAAAATTTCTTTCTACCAGTGCGTTCACTACTTGTTGTAAACAGCACCTGTATGATTATATTATGGATGCGAAATAATAGCAAGCATTTTTCGTCCTTTTTTTCAGAAAAAATGAAAAAAAGTGAATCTACGCTATTTTTCGTTTATTATTGCTTCAAAATACGTTTTAAAGGGAAGTATAGTATGGCTACAATAAGAATGGTTGTCACGACATTTATCAGACTCGCTGGTAATTTAAACGCTGCTGCCGTAAAAGCCGCACGCAAGTCATTGCCTAGAAACAGCAAGAGCGCAGTATTTTTCAATTGAGTCATCAACAACTTCCCTATACCCGCCAAACTGCTAATTACAACTAATTGCCAAACTTGTTGCGGATTCTTCTTATATAGAAGGAAACCACCGTACACGAAGCCGCCAACAATAAAACTTTCTAATAAAAAATACGGTGCTTCTGCGGCGTAGCCATTTAAAATATCAAAAATCATAAAACCTAAACCGCCCGCTAACGATCCTTTGGTGTAGCCAAGCAATAAAACAGCTAAGACTAAAATGGCGTTACCCAGATGCGCAAAAGCTCCTGTTGGCATCGGAATCTTGATCATCGTTCCAACGACCGTTAAAGCCGCAAATAAAGCCACAAAAACGACTTCTCTAACAGAATGTTGTTTAATCATGGGTAGCCCCTCCCGTCGTTGGATTCATCCGATTTTGTGCTTGATGATAGGCACCATGCCATACGTGTCCGACATACGGATTAATATGGACTCCTTGATTGATTGCTGCCGCTACAAAATCTTTAGCTAATTGAACCGCTTCAAAGACTGGATAACCTTTTGCTAAAGCGGCCGTAATTGCCGCTGCAAAAGTACAGCCTGCCCCATGGTTATACTCTGTAGCAAACAACTCGCCAACTAACACCTCAAAATTTTGACCATCATAAAACAAATCAAGCGCTTGTGTCGCATTCAGGCGATGCCCACCCTTAATCACCACGTGTTTGGCACCTAATTGATAAATACGTTTCGCTGCTTCTTTCATATCATTGACGTCCTTTAAATCACCCAACTCTGATAAAATACCAGCTTCCACTAAATTCGGCGTCGTTATCAGGGCTTGTGGCAATAAGTAGCGTTTTATTCCTTCAACGCTTTTCGGCTGTAAAACTTGCGCCGTACCTTTACAAGCAATAACCGGATCGACGACAACCATTGCCATTTGATTTTCTTTAATTGCTTCCCTCGCAATTTGAATATTTCGTTCGTTGCCCATCATTCCAGTTTTTAACGCATCCAACTTATCCCCTGCAAAAACAGAAACCAACTGCTTTTGCAATAACTCACCTGGCAACTCTGTCACTTCATGCGACCAACCCGTACTTGGATCCATCGTCACAATCGACGTGAGACTCGAAAAACCAAAGACCCCAAACTCTTGAAATGTTTTTAAATCCGCTTGAATCCCCGCACCACCCGTTGAATCTGAACCAGCAATCGTTAATACTTTTTTCATTTTATCCCTCCTTGATCTAAATTTTAGTATAGCGAAGTCAAAACTTGACGAAAACAGCCAATTGGACTATTTTTAAACCATCCAATTTAATTGAAAAGGAGGACTTATTTTATGTGGCAACCGAATAAGAGACATTTCACCCCTTTATACCAACAAATTATCGATCATCTCATTCAAGCAATCCAACAAGGCGAACTTTCACCTGGCGATACTTTACTTTCGGAACGAAAACTAGCAGAGGTTTATCAAGTCAACCGCTCGACGGTCGTTCGTGCTTTAGACGAACTCGAAAGTTATGGTTGGGTTGAGCGCATTCGCGGGAGTGGCACCCGTATTCTGGAAAGCAGCGTACATAACCGCCAAATTCCGACACCGTTCATCCGCCTACTCGGTCGTTCTCATTTTCAAGAAAATCCTTACGTCGTTGAGCTAAAAGAAAAAATTAAAACGCCAGGAACGATGGATTTATATACCGGTGACTTGCCAATTGATTTGATTCCCAATTTTCAATTTCCACAACTTTCATGGGATGAACTGATTGCTGCCGAACAACAACTAACCGTTAGTGGTTATGACCCTTTAAAAGCATTAATTCAAGAAAAACTAACACGTCAGATTCATCACGGCTCCGAACAACAGGAGATTTTGATCACTTCTGGATCGACTCAAGGGATTATTTTATTACTCCAAAACCTTTTACAGCAAGGAGATTGTATCGCGACCGAAGAAACATCCTTCTTATATTCTTTACCAATTTTTGCACCGCTTGGCATCGAACTACAAGGAATCAAACAAGATAACGAAGGAATCAATCCGTTTCATTTAGAAGAACAATTACAAAAAGGGAAAATTAAACTCCTCTACTTAAATCCAAATTTCCAAAATCCAACAGGTACAACGATGTCTTTAAAACGACGGGAAGCCATTTTAACGCTTTGTCAAAAATATCAAATTCCAATTATTGAAGATGACGTCTTTACAGATTTTGCCCTGAGTCAACCTTTACCAACACTAAAAGAACTAGCTCCAGAACAAGTCATCTATTTAGGTTCTTTTTCGAAATTATTTAGTTCACGGATCAAAATCGGTTGGGTCTACGCCAACGCCCCTTTAATTCACCGCTTAATACAAGCCAAAAATCAAACGGAACAAGAAACTGAACTATTGCCACAACTGCTCGTCCATGCTGCTTTATCCGATCCTGAGTATGCAACGAAACATCAAGCATTACTCAAAGAATTGACCGACCGTGACCACGCTTTTAGAAATGGTTTGATGCGTCTTTCCGAGGATTGGAGCTATACACCGATTCAAGGCGGCTTATACTACTGGCTGACATGGAAACATGAGCGCTTAACGAAAAAAAATTGGCAAACCTTCTTAGATAACGGCCTAGCTTTAGCACCTTCCTTTTTATTTGGTAATGAAATGAATCACTGCCGCATTAACTATACTCGTCTCCCTATAGACGAACAGGAAGTATTCTTCAGCAAATTACAATTCATCAGCCAACAAATCAAAACGACTCGCGCTACCCCTTAGGTAGACACGAGTCGTTTTTGATTTGTTATGATACGCTTTATCCGATAGTTCCCTTCACTCTTTTAAAAAATAAAAAAAGAAAGTGAAAAGCCCTAGGGCCTCTCACTTTCTTAAAATAATCAAGTTGATTATTTAGTGATTTCAGAAACAACGCCTGAACCAACAGTACGTCCGCCTTCACGAATAGAGAAACGAGTTCCTTCTTCGATAGCGATTGGGTGAATTAAGTCAACGTTAATTGTAACGTTATCACCAGGCATAACCATTTCAGTACCTTCTTGTAAGTTAACAACACCAGTTACGTCAGTTGTACGGAAGTAGAATTGTGGACGGTAGTTAGTGAAGAATGGCGTATGACGGCCACCCTCTTCTTTACTTAACACGTAAACTTCAGCCGAAAATTGAGTATGAGGAGTGATTGTTCCTGGTTTAGCTAACACTTGTCCACGTTGGATTTCTTCACGAGCAACCCCACGTAATAAAGCACCGATGTTATCGCCTGCTTCAGCGTAATCTAATAATTTACGGAACATTTCAATACCTGTTACAGTAGTGTTTTTAGTTTCTTCTTCGATACCAACGATTTCAACAACGTCTCCAACGCGAACTTCTCCACGTTCAACACGGCCTGTTGCAACTGTTCCACGACCAGTGATTGAGAATACGTCCTCAACTGGCATCATGAATGGTTTGTCAGTGTCACGAACTGGTGTTGGGATGTACTCATCAACAGCAGCCATTAATTCAAAGATTTTCTCTTGGTATACTGGATCGCCTTCTAAAGCGCGTAAAGCAGAACCTGCAACAACTGGAGTGTCATCGCCTGGGAAATCGTACTCTGATAATAAGTCACGAACTTCCATTTCTACTAATTCTAATAATTCTTCATCATCAACCATATCCATTTTGTTTAAGAATACAACGATGTATGGAACACCAACGTTACGAGATAATAAGATATGCTCGCGAGTTTGTGGCATTGGACCATCAGCAGCAGATACTACTAAGATAGCTCCGTCCATTTGTGCAGCACCAGTGATCATGTTTTTAACGTAATCCGCGTGACCTGGGCAGTCCACGTGAGCGTAGTGACGATTTTCAGTTTCGTACTCTACGTGTGAAGTTGAGATTGTGATTCCGCGTTCGCGCTCTTCTGGAGCACCATCGATTGCAGCGTAGTCAGAAGCTTGCGCCCAACCTTTTGTAGCTAATGTAGTTGTAATCGCAGCTGTTAAAGTAGTTTTACCATGGTCAACGTGTCCGATAGTACCGATGTTTACATGGGGTTTAGAACGGTCAAATTTTTCTTTTGCCATTTTAAATGTTCCTCCTAAAAATATGAATTTTGATTTTTTTATGCTGATAGGTAAGCAACCTTAAAAAGATTGCTTGCCCATATCATCGCTAACATTGTACACGAAATTCGACAAAAAACATAGCTCTTTGCAAAATTTCATTCATCAAAAAGACTATTCGTCGGTTTTGCCGCCGTTTTTCTTAATGATTTCTTCTTGAATTGATTTTGGTACGTCTTCATAGTGGTCAAATACCATCATGAATGTTCCACGTCCTTGAGTTGAAGAACGTAGAGTTGTTGCGTAACCAAACATTTCTGATAATGGAATCATCGCATGAACGATTTGTGCATTACCATGAGCTTCCATACCCTCAACGCGTCCACGACGAGCTGTTACGTGACCCATAATGTCTCCTAAGTTATCCTCAGGGGCAGTAATAGTCACTTTCATCATTGGTTCAAGAATTGATGGGCTTGCTTTTTTAGCAGCAGCACGTAATGCTAATGATGCTGCGACACGGAATGCTGTTTCACTTGAATCGACATCATGGTAAGAACCATCATATAGACGAGCTTTAATATCTACTAATGGATAACCAGCTAACACACCGTTTTCCATAGAGTCAATTAAACCTTTTTCAACTGCTGGGATGTATTCACGAGGAACCACACCACCGACAATTGCGTTTTCAAATTCGAAGCCTGCTCCTTCTTCGTTCGGAGAGAATTGGATCCATACGTGACCGAATTGACCTTTACCACCCGATTGACGAACGAATTTACCTTCAACGTCTGCAGAAGCGCGGAACGTTTCACGGTAAGATACTTGAGGCGCACCTACGTTAGCTTCTACTTTGAATTCACGGCGCATACGGTCAACTAACACGTCTAAGTGAAGCTCACCCATACCTGCGATAACAGTTTCACCAGTTTCAGCGTTTGAAGTAACGCGGAATGATGGATCTTCTTCAGCAAGTTTTTGTAACGCCACACCCATTTTATCTTGGTCAGCTTTTGATTTAGGCTCAACAGCAACTTCGATAACTGGATCAGGGAATTCAATTGATTCTAAGATAACTGGGTTTTTCTCATCACATAGAGTGTCACCAGTTGTAGTATCTTTCAAACCAACCGCAGCTGCGATATCTCCTGAGTAAACTTCTTGAATTTCTTCACGAGAGTTCGCATGCATTTGTAGAATACGTCCAACACGCTCACGTTTGCCTTTTGAAGCATTCAATACGTATGAACCAGAGCTTAATGTTCCAGAGTATACGCGGAAGAATGTTAAACGACCAACGAAAGGATCAGTCATAACTTTAAATGCTAATGAAGAAAATGGCGCATCGTCAGTTGACTCACGTTCAGTTTCTTCGTCAGTTTTCGGATTCACACCTTTAATCGCCGGTACATCAGTTGGCGCAGGTAAGTAATCGATAACTGCATCTAATAATAATTGAACACCTTTGTTTTTGAAAGCTGTTCCACATAGCACAGGGAAGAATTCAACTGTTAAAGTTGCTTTACGGATTGCTGCTTTTAATTCAGCTTCTTCGATTTCTTCACCCTCTAAGAATTTCATCATTAAATCTTCATCGAAATCAGCAACTGCTTCGATTAATTTTTCACGATATTCTTCTGCTTGTTCTAAGTATTCAGCTGGGATATCTTCTTCGATCATGTCAGTTCCTAAATCGTTTGTATAGATTTCGGCTTTCATTTTCACTAGGTCGATGATTCCAGTAAATGTGTCTTCAGAACCAATTGGTAATTGGATTGGATGAGCGTTTGCTTGCAAACGATCATGTAAAGTTGATACAGAATATAAGAAATCTGCACCAGTTTTATCCATTTTGTTACAGAATACCGCACGAGGTACTCCGTAGTCTGTTGCTTGGCGCCAAACAGTTTCTGTTTGAGGCTCTACACCTGATTGTGAGTCAAGAACAGTTACTGCACCATCAAGTACGCGTAGTGAACGTTGAACTTCAATAGTGAAATCCACGTGTCCTGGTGTATCGATGATGTTTACGCGGTTACCTTTCCATTGTGCTGTTGTAGCAGCAGATGTGATAGTAATTCCACGTTCTTGTTCTTGCTCCATCCAGTCCATTTGTGAAGCTCCCTCGTGGGTTTCACCAAGTTTATGGATTTTACCAGTGTAGTATAAGATACGCTCAGTTGTCGTTGTTTTACCCGCGTCAACGTGAGCCATGATACCGATATTACGAGTGTTTTCTAATGAAAATTCTCTTCCCATGTTAGGTTGTTCTCCTCTCAAATATTTACTTTATGCTAAAGTTGCAATCTTTCTACTTCTTAAAAAAGTAGGGAGGATCTTACCAACGATAGTGAGCAAATGCACGGTTAGCGTCAGCCATTTTATGCGTGTCTTCACGTTTCTTAACTGAAGCACCAGTATTGTTAGCTGCATCCATGATTTCTTTTGCTAAGCGCTCTTCCATTGTGTGCTCTCCACGCAAACGCGCGTAGTTAACCATCCAACGAAGACCTAAAGTTGTACGACGTTCAGGGCGAACTTCAACTGGTACTTGATAGTTAGAACCCCCTACACGACGAGCTTTTACTTCTAAAACAGGCATAACGTTTTTCATTGCTTGTTCGAAAACTTCCAATGGATCGTTACCTGTTGTTTCTTTAATAATTTCAAATGAGTTGTAGATGATGTTTGCTGCAACTCCACGCTTACCGTCAATCATAATACGGTTAATTAAACGTGTTACTACTTTCGAGTTATAAATTGGATCTGGCAAAACATCGCGTTTTGTAATTGGTCCCTTACGAGGCATCCATAACTCCTCCTTTACGTATAATATGTTTTTGTGTTTCGTTTAATTTCAATAGTTGTTCTTAAGCTTTAGGACGTTTCGTTCCGTATTTAGAACGAGATTGTTTACGGTCGTTAACTCCCGCAGTATCTAAAGCACCACGAACGATGTGGTAACGTACTCCAGCCAAATCTTTTACACGTCCTCCGCGTAATAAGACAACACTGTGCTCTTGTAAGTTATGGCCAATCCCTGGGATATAAGCTGTAACTTCAATTAAGTTAGATAAACGAACACGCGCATATTTACGTAACGCCGAGTTAGGTTTTCTTGGTGTCATTGTTCCCACACGAGTTGCTACCCCACGTTTTTGAGGTGAGTTCACGTTTGTGTGAATTTTCTTGAAACTGTTATATCCTTTGTTCAATGCAGGTGAATTTGATTTATCCGCCTGAGATTTACGAGGTTTACGTACTAATTGGTTAATTGTAGGCATTCCTTGTATTCCTCCTTCCTTAATTCGCTATTATAGACCCACACATCCAGGTGGTTCTTTTCATGCGATAAAAAATAATGCAATTTCATGCATTCATTTTCGATTGTACTTTTCACAGTCAGCACGTCTTTAAAAGACCTGTATATAAGCACCTTCGAAATCATATCACGTTTTAACATGCGAGTCAATCATTTTCCCGTTTTATTTTTTAAAAAATCGATACTTTTCATTCCTTTTTTATTTACGCTATTCTTTTAAGTCAAATCCCTATATAATGAAAGAGAATTACGATCAGTTAAAGGTGGGAATGGAATTGAATTTGAAAGAGATGGTTGGCCTCAAAGCCGCAAGCTATGTTAAAGATGGAATGACAGTTGGTCTCGGGACTGGTTCAACGGCATATTATATGATTGAAGAACTTGGTCGTCGTGTAAAAGAAGAAGGTTTAGATATTGTTGGTGTCCCCACTTCTTTTGCTTCAAAAGAACAAGCAGAAAAATTAGGGATTGTGATCAAAGATATTGACGAGGTGACGCATGTTGATTTAACCATTGATGGCGCCGATGAAATCAGTCACGATTTCCACGGGATTAAAGGTGGCGGTGCAGCGTTACTTTTCGAAAAAATTGTTGCCATCAATTCAAAAGCCGTTATTTGGATTGTCGACGAATCAAAAATGGTTGAAAAATTAGGGAAATTCCCACTACCGGTTGAAGTTGTGCCTTATGGACAAGAACAACTCTTCCACTTATTCCAAACAAAAGGATACAATCCAAGTTTCCGAATGGAAAATGAAGACACCTTAAAAAAAACAGACTCTGGACATTCAATCATCGACTTACAATTAGATGTCATTGAAGATCCAATTGCCTTGGCACTGGAACTCGACCAAATGGTTGGTGTTGTTGAACACGGCCTGTTTAATTCAATGGTTAATACTGTGATTGTTGGTTATGCTGATGGTCCGAAAGTTATTGACGTACAGCGTTAAATTTAAAAGCAACGATTCTACCTTTTATGGTAAACTCGTTGCTTTTTTCTTTCTTTTTCTAACATATAAAGTCCTTATAAACGTATCTCAAATCCTCGTCCGATTTCTTTTGAACAAGTTAAGGCTTCCCATTGTTTTTTTCAATAAAAGGGTGTACCCTAAAAGTAACAAGTATTTAAGTACCATTCATTAAAGGAGGAATTTTACAAATGTCAAAATTAGTCTTTGCTCGACATGGTTTGAGCGAATGGAACAAATTAAATCAATTTACTGGTTGGGTTGATGTCGATCTTGCGACTGAAGGCATCAAAGAAGCTCAGGAAGCTGGTAAAAA
Organism: Enterococcus eurekensis; assembly: GCF_042654605.1. Lineage (NCBI taxonomy): Bacteria > Bacillati > Bacillota > Bacilli > Lactobacillales > Enterococcaceae > Enterococcus > Enterococcus eurekensis. The sequence continues at coordinate 133,845 of NZ_JBHSGT010000043.1, read as the reverse complement.
AATCAAAGATGCTGGTATTGAATTTGATATCGCCTATACTTCCGTTTTAACTCGGGCAATCAAAACGTGTAACTACATTTTAGAAGGTAGCGAGCAACTGTGGGTCCCTCAAATTAAAACATGGCGTCTAAACGAAAGACATTATGGCGCGCTACAAGGGTTAAACAAACAAGATACGCGTGATAAATATGGTGATGAACAAGTCCATATTTGGCGTCGTTCCTATGACGTCTTACCGCCACTTTCTGAGGAAAAACCGGACCGTCGTTATCAAAACTTAGCGCCCAGAGATATTCCAAAAGGTGAAAATTTAAAAATTACATTAGAACGCGCTCTGCCATTTTGGCAAGATGAAATCGCACCCGCATTACTTGATCACAAAACCGTCTTAGTTGCTGCACATGGCAACTCCATTCGAGCACTCGTTAAACATATCGAAGGCATTTCAGATGCCGATATTATGGATTTAGAAATCCCAACCGGTATTCCTCTCGTTTATGAAATGGATGATCAGTTGAACGTATTAACAAAATACTACCTATAATAGAAGAAAAAGTAAGTACGAGAGAAAAAAACTCACGTACTTACTTTTTTATTTTGGAGCTGCTGTTGGGGGTATCTGAGCGCCCCAAAGCAACAACCTCTTTTTGAAACGGTGCTGTTGGGGCAAATGCTCGGTGATAGCTCTTCCTATGGATAAAATCAAAAAACGATTTTCCCATCGGCTTCACTATCACTCGCATCTAAACACCCCAAAGCAACAACCTCTTTTTGAAACGGTGTTGTTGGGGCAAATGCTCGGTGATAGCTCTTCCTATGGATAAAATCAAAAAACGATTTTCCCATCGGCTTCACTATCACTCGCATCTAAACGCCCCAAAGCAACAACCTCTTTTGAAACGGTGTGAAAAGAGTAGCGACTGCGGAGATAAGTTCACACTAGAAGAAAATCAAAAAGCGATTTTTTCTAATGCGTTCTTATCTCTTGTCGCTGACCACTCTTTTAACAACCTCTTTTGAAACGGCATAAAAATATCAGCTACTCGGTAATAAGCCATCTGGAAAAAAATGAAAGTGCCATTTTCTTTCCAGATGGGTGCTTATTACTCGTAGCTGAACGATATTTTTATAGCCTCTTTTTAAACGGTATAACTGAATCAATGACTCGGCGATAAGCCAGGATTTTTTTGAAAGTAAAAAACACTTTCAAAAAATCCTTTGCTTATCGCTCATCATTAAACGCTTCACTTACAACCTCTTTATTTAATCGCGGTTTCTAGGCCGATTTCGATCATTTCGTTAAAGCTTGTTTGGCGTTCTTCAGAAGTTGTTTCTTCTCCTGTGATGATATGGTCGCTGACTGTACAGATTGCTAGAGTTTCCACATTGAATTTTGCGCCGAGGTAGTATAAAACTGCGGCTTCCATTTCCACACCTTTAACGCCATATTTCGCTAATTCTAGTGTTTCTTTTGTATAATCTTTATAGAAGCTATCTTCTGATAAGATATTACCGACGTGTGTAGTTACGCCACGTTCAACCGCAATATCATAAGCATTCTTCATCAAATGAAAATCTGCAATTGGTGCAAAATCAAAATAAGGGAAGTTACGCTTGATAATACCTGTTGTGGTAACCGCACCTTGAGCGATAACTAAATCACGGACGTGAACATCCGTCGATAACGCGCCACATGTTCCTACACGAATTAATCGTTTCACATCATATGATTGAATTAATTCATTGATATAAATAGAAGCTGATGGCATTCCCATCCCTGTTCCTTGAACAGAAACACGTTCACCTTTATAAGTACCTGTATAACCTAACATGCCACGGACATTGTTATAGCAAACTGGGTTTTCTAAAAATGTTTCGGCGATATATTTCGCCCGCAATGGATCTCCTGGTAATAAAATTTTATCAGCGATTTCGCCTGGTTTAGCTTCGATATGAACACTCATTCTTTTTTATTCCTCCTTGATAGTTTACACAATCGTGCAATTATAATGCAGCTAATGTTTCTTTGACTAATGATTTAAATTCAACTTTTACTCGTTCAGTTGTTTCAACAACTTCTGCGTGGTTTAAGTTTTTTTGCATGCCAGCTGCTAAGTTTGTAATACATGAAATCCCTAAAACTTTTAAGCCGCTATGTGCTGCAACGATGACTTCAGGAACAGTTGACATCCCCACTGCATCGGCGCCAATTGTGCGAGCGAAACGAATTTCTGCTGGTGTTTCATATGTCGGACCAGAGAATCCCATGTAAACACCCTCTTTTAAATGCAAACCTTTATCTTCAGCGATTTTTTTCGCTACTTCACGATAACTTAATGTATAAGCTTCACTCATATCTGGGAAACGCGGACCCATTTCTTCTTCATTAGCACCGATTAATGGATTGTCACCCATGAAGTTAATTTGATCCGTAATTAGCATTAAATCACCTGGTGTGAAAGTTGTATTTACGCCCCCACATGCATTCGTTACGATGACTGAATGTGCTTCTAAAGCTTTCATCACACGCACTGGGTACGTCACCGTTTGCATTGAATGGCCTTCATAGTAATGGAAGCGTCCTTGTAAAGCTAAAACTTTTTTACCTGAAAGCGTGCCATAAACTAATTGACCTGCATGTCCAACCACTGTTGAAACTGGGAAATGTGGGATTTCATCGTAAGGGATCACAATCGCGTTTTCAATTTCTTCTGCTAATTCACCTAAGCCTGAACCTAAAATCAAACCAAATTCAACATCAGCAACACCTTTATCTTTCATAAATTGAACCGTATCTTGTAATTTATTCGTTAATGTCATTGTTGATATATCCTCCTTTTATTTTAAAAGCGCTAAGAAACTCTCGCCATTTTCAGTTGCAGGAACACCGAAGTTTTCTGCAATCGTCGCTGAAATATCAGCAAAATGCCCTTGTGGTAAACTGCCTGCTTGTTCGAATTTTTTGCTAAAAACAAGCATCGGTACGTACTCACGAGTATGGTCGGTTCCTGGGAACGTTGGGTCATTTCCATGATCAGCTGTAATGATTAATAAATCGTCTTCTTCTAACGCTGCCAAAATTTCAGGTATGCGTTGATCGAAGTCTTCAATTGCTTTGGCATAACCTTCGACATCGCGACGGTGACCGTATAAAGCATCAAAGTCGACTAAGTTGGTAAAGCTTAAGCCAGTAAATTCTTTGTTCATCACGTTTAGTAATTGATCGACACCATCCATATTGTCTTTTGTACGAACGAAATCAGTCATTCCTTGACCATTAAAGATATCATTAATTTTACCAACCGCAATCACATCTTTATTGTTTTCTTTTAATGAGTCTAAAACGGTTTTACCAAATGGATCAAGTGCGTAATCGTGGCGGTTACTTGTTCGTTTGAAATTACCTGGTTCTCCCAAGTAAGGACGCGCAATGATACGGCCGATCATGTATGGATCGTCTTTCGTAATTTCACGCACATACTCACAAATACGATACAACTCTTCTAACGGAATGATTTCTTCGTGAGCCGCAATTTGTAATACCGGGTCGGCTGACGTATAAATGATTAAATCGCCGGTTTCCATTTGGTGCGCACCGTAATCATCTAATACTTGTGTGCCTGAATAAGGCAAGTTACAAACAATTTTACGACCTGAGAAATCTTCAATTTTTTTCAAAAGTTCTTCTGGAAAACCTTCTGGGAAAACTCTAAAAGGCGTTTGGATATTAAGACCCATAATTTCCCAATGGCCAGTCATTGTATCTTTTCCAACAGAGATTTCTTCTAATTTCGTGGCATAGCCTTGATGATCTTGACGATTTTCAACGCCTTTTAAAGGACGAATACTTCCTAGACCCAATGCTTCAAGATTCGGGATATTCAAACCAGCAACTTCCGCGATGTGTCCTAAAGTATCTGAACCCACATCATTAAATTGCGCCGCATCCGGTGCCTCACCAATCCCAACTGAATCCATGACGATTAAATGTACACGTTTAAACATTTGATTTCCTTCTTTCTTTTATTCTATATTCTTATTGTACACAAAAGGGCAGATTAAAGCGATATTCTCCCTTAATCCCACCCTTTTGCAAAAGCTTATTTTGATTTAATGTAGTTACGACCATTTGCTTTCGGACCTGAAGCTTTTCCAAGGAAAGCTACTAAGACGATAATCGTCATTAAGTATGGAGCAATTTGTAATAAGATTGGCGGTACGGATGAAATAAACGGTAACTGTGCACCGATGATACTTAAACTTTGAGCAAAACCAAAGAATAAAGCCGCACCCATCGCACCTAATGGATTCCATTTACCAAAGATCATTGCTGCCATCGAGATAAATCCTTGACCAACAATCGTACCCACTGAGAAGTTCCCAGAAATTGATTGTGCAAAGACCGCGCCACCTAAACCACCAAGTAAACCTGAGATTAAGACACCGGCATAACGGAATTTATAAACATTGATTCCTAAAGTATCCGCTGCTTGCGGGTTTTCACCAACTGAACGTAAACGTAAACCAAAGCGTGTTTTAAATAAGACAAACCATGCAACAACTGCAATTAAAATCGCTAGGTATGCTGGTAAAAAGGTATTTTTAAAGAAAATTTGACCGATAACAGGAATTTTTTCTAAACCTGGAAAAGAGTAATATCCTAAGTTATAAACGATATTATCTGTTTGACCTTTACCGTACCAAGCTTTAATTAAGAAAACGCCTAAAGCTGGTGCCATCAAGTTGACAACCGTACCACTGATAATGTGATCGGCACGGAACGTAATGGTTGCGACCGCATGGATAATTGAGAAAAGTAATCCAACAACTCCACCGACTAAAATCGCAATCCAAGGTGTCCACGAACCAAACTTATCTGCCATCTCCAAGTTAAAGACAACCGCACTAAAGGCTCCCATAACCATGATTCCTTCTAAACCAACGTTAACGACTCCACTACGTTCAGAAAAAGTACCACCTAATGCGGTTAAAATCAAGGGCGTTGAGTATGTAAGTGTTGCAAGCACGATTAAAGCAATAGTTCCAACGACTGACATTAGCCTTCGCCTCCTTCCGCTTTTTCTTCATTCGGCTCTAGAGCTGTTTCCATTAAGACGACAGCTTCAATACCTTCGTCTTTACGAACAGGGATTAGTTTATTCACTGCTACGCGTACGATATAATTGATTCCCACGAAGAAAATAATTAATGCAATCGATACGTTAACAATTTCAAACGGAATATTGGCCCCTGTTTGCATACCCAAACCACCAATTTTTAAAATACTAAAGAGTAGAGCAGATAACAAGATTCCGATTGACGTTCCAGAACCAAGGAGTGAAACGGCCATTCCGTCAAACCCAATAGCAAGCGATCCTGTTTGTACGAAGAAGTTTTGATAAGTTCCTAACCCTTCTACAACGCCGCCTAAACCAGCAAGTGCGCCTGAAATCACCATTGACATCACGATTGTCCGGCGACTGCTCATCCCCGCATATTCCGAAGCAAATGGATTCAAACCAACGGAACGAATCTCATAACCTAATGTTGTTTTCTTCATTAAGAACCAAACGACAAGTAACATGATTAATGCTAAGAATAACCCACCGCTAACACGTGACCCACCAAAAAATTGCGTTAACCACGGGATTCGCATTGTTGCATTTTCCGCAATCGGTTTTGAGGCATCTAAGTTGTTACGCATGGATTCTGGCATTCCATTTTGTAACATGAAGGTACTTAAATATAATAAAATATAGTTCATCATAATCGTTACAATCACTTCACTCGTACCAAAGAAAGCACGGAGGAAACCTGGTATCGCTGCGGCAATCGCTCCTGCTGATGCACCGACTAAGATTGCTAATGGTAACATCAACATTCTTGGCATATCCGGAAAAGCTAATGCAATCCAGATACTTGCTACCCAACCGCTTAACGCTTGACCAGATAAACCGATATTGAAGAATCCAGCCGAGTTAGCAACTGAGAAGCCAAGTGCGGTAAAAATTAACGGTGTTGCTTGACGCAATGTTTCACCAATTCCCCGCGTACTACCTAATGATGCATCCAACATCCAAGCATAACCTGAAATTGGATTGTAACCAAAGGCTAACATCAATAAGGCACCTAACAATAATCCTAATACAACGGATATCACCGGAATCAAAATATTCCGGATTTTTTCAGTGTGACTACGCATTCTCCGTCACCTCCTGTTGTTCTAATTCTTGACGTGCTTTTTCTAATGAAGAGCCTGCCATTAGCAAACCAAGTTCTTGTTCAGAGGTTTCATTCGCATTAACGACCCCAACAATTTTACCATCATGAATTACGGCAATTCGGTCAGAGACATTTAGAATTTCTTCTAATTCAAAACTCACAAGCAACACGGCTTTGAATTTATCGCGTTGTTCGATGATACGTTTATGAATGAATTCAATTGCCCCAACGTCTAAACCACGAGTTGGATTTGCTACAATTAGCAATTCCGGATCGCGACTAATTTCACGTGCAATAATCGCTTTTTGTTGGTTACCACCCGATAATGATTTAGCAGGTACAAGTTCATTGACTGTACGAACGTCAAATTCTTGAATTAAATCACGCGCATGATAATTGATTTCGTTGTAGTTCAAGACACCAAAGTGACTTAGCGGTTCTTTGTAATATGTTTGAAGTGCAATGTTTTCTGCCACGGACATTTCTAAAACCAACCCGTATTTATGACGATCTTCTGGGACATGCGAAACACCAGCTTCTGTTATCTTACGTGGGCGTAAATTCGTGATTTTTTCGTCATTCAAAACAATTTCGCCACTTTCAACTTTACGTAAACCGGTTAAAGCTTGAATTAACTCTGATTGACCATTACCGTCAATTCCGGCAATCCCTAAAACTTCACCTGCACGAACTTCTAAACTTAAACCTTTAACAGCATCCAGTCCACGATTTTCTTTAACTACTAAATTATCAATAGCCAATACCACTTCTTGAGGGTCTGCTGCTTTTTTATCCGTTTTAAATGAAACGGAACGTCCAACCATCATATCCGCTAATTGTTGGGAATTAACTTCGTTCACATTCACTGTGCCAATCCCTTTACCACGACGAATAACCGTACAACGGTCTGCCACCGCTTTAATCTCATCTAATTTGTGCGTAATCAAAATAATTGATTTGCCTTCTTGAACAAGACCTTGCATAATTTTTGCTAATTCATCAATTTCTTGAGGCGTTAAAACAGCCGTTGGTTCGTCAAAAATTAAGATATCTGCGCCACGGTATAGCATTTTTAAAATCTCAACCCGCTGCTGCATCCCAACTGAAATGTCACGTACATAAGCATCTGGATTTACTTGTAGACCGTATTGGTTAGAGACACGTAAAATTTCTTCACGTGCTTGACGACGATCTAACATGCCCAAACGCCCTGGCTCATTTCCTAAAATAATATTTTCTGTCACGGTAAAAGCATCCACTAACATAAAATGTTGGTGAACCATTCCAATTCCAAGTTGACTTGCTTTCGTTGGACTGGAAATTTTTACAACTTCGCCACCCATCAAAATTTCGCCTGAAGTTGGCTCTAACAATCCTGATAAGACATTCATTAACGTTGATTTTCCTGCACCGTTTTCACCAAGTAGCGCATGAATTTCGCCTTTTTTCAATTGCAAGTTAATTTGATCGTTTGCTTTAAAGGTACCAAAACTTTTGGTAATATCCCGCATCTCGATGACAAATTGTTCTTCCGTCACAATGCTCACTTCCTTTTTTTATAAATAACTCGTTTCTAAAATAATAGCAACAAATTAGAGAGTACTTGCTTTTTTCTCTCAATTAAAGATTTTCACATAAAATCCTTAATTGAGAGAAAAAAGACCCTCGCGCGAAAGTCTTATTTGAATTTTGCGTTCAGGTCTTTCTTCTCTCACCATTTATCTTTCAAATATTAAATTAATATTATGCTGCTGGTGCTTCTGGAACTTCAAGTTCGCCTGCAATGATTTTGTCTTTTGCTGCATTAACTGCTGCTAAAGCTTCAGCTGATAATTGACCATCTGTTAGGCCAACACCTTCTTCTTTCAAACCATAAACAGTGTGCTCGCCGCCAGGGAATTTACCTTCAACTGCTTTTTGAGCTAAATCTTGAACAACTGTTCCAACACCTTTAGTTGTTGAAGTTAAAGTAAAGTTTAAATCTTCGCCATCTAATTTGTAGCCGCCTTCGTCTGATTGGTCACGGTCAACACCGATAACCCAAACTTTTTTGTCGCCTGTTTCGTTAATTGCTTTTGCTTCTTGGAAAACGCCATTTCCGGTTTCGCCTGATGCATGGTAAATAATGTCTGCATCTTGTCCGTACATACCTTGAGCAATTGTACGACCTTTATCTGGTGCACTGAAATCGCCTGCGTATTGAACTTCAACTTTTACTTCTTTACCTAATTCTTTTGCTCCAGCTTCAACACCGGCAACGAATCCAGCTTCGAAACGATCGATTACTTGACCTTTAACCCCACCAACGAATCCAACTTTGTTTGTTTCAGTTGAATAAGCTGCTGCGATACCTGCTAAGTAAGCTGCTTCATGGTCTTTAAATGTTGCTGATACAACGTTATCGCCTTCAACAACATCATCGATGATCGCAAAGTTAACGTCAGGGTTTAAGCCTGCTTGTTCTGCTACCGCTGGTTGTAGTTTATACCCGATACCAAAAATCGTTTTGAAACCTGCATTTAATGCTTGGTCAATATTTGGAATGTAGTCTGCTTCGTTTTGAGATTGGAAATATTTGTAACCACTTGTACCTTCTTCAACATTGTTTGCTTCGCCCCAAGCTTTTAAGCCTTCCCATGCTGATTGGTTAAATGAACGGTCATCAACCCCACCAGTATCCGTAATTAATGCTGCTGTTGCAATTTCTGTTGTTGGTTCGCTACCTGCTGCTGATTCTTCAGAACCTTTAGATCCATCTGTACCGCCGCCACACGCCGCTAAAACAAGTGCGCTTGCCATTGCGATCGCGCCAAAACCGAATAATTTTGCTTTTTTCATTTCTGTAAAGCCCCCTACTAAATAGTTTTTATTTTCAAAAGCCTTTAATGGCCAGTTGAACAAATTAAAGTCCTCTTGCAAAATTGCTCAAGGAGTTGTAAAACAGCTAATTTTCACTTGCTAAGTTCACTTACTATTTCATTTAGTATAGCGAATTTTCTTTGATTTGACGAATTAAAACCTGTCCATTCTGCTAGATTTTTAACAAGCAATCGCTAGTCTGTTTATCCAGGTAAATCCTTATTATTAAACGAATACGGCAAGAGCTGCTCAATCGTTGTTTCCATCATGACACCATCATCACCAAGCAACGTTACAGGCATCGTCGGTTCACAGAATTCCACCATTACTTGACGACAAGCACCACACGGAGAAATCGGTTCTGGTGTATGTCCAGCAATCACTAGATGTTGAAAATCACGTTCGCCTTCTGAGACTGCTTTGAAAAAGGCCGTTCTTTCCGCACAATTGCTTAAACCATAAGAGGCATTTTCAATATTTAAACCTTGATAGACTTTACCTTCTTTGGTTACGAGACACGCTCCTACTGGAAAACGAGAATAAGGTACATAGGCTTTATCAAGTGCTGAGACTGCAACATCTAGCCATTCTTTTTTTGCTTCTCCCATTTTAAAAACCGCCTCCTTAGTAACCGACACCTGTCGATCCAGAAATAATTGCCACACTGGCACTTGTGCCTAATCGACTGGCACCTGCTTCAATCAATGCACGTGCTTGTGCTTCGTCATGAATCCCCCCTGAAGCTTTAACTCCCATTTCAGGTCCAACGGTTGTACGCATTAAGCGCACATCATCAACTGTTGCTCCACCGGTTGAAAAACCAGTTGAGGTCTTAACAAAGTCTGCACCAGCTGCTTTGGCTAATTCGCAGGCACGGACAATTTCGTCATTGGTTAGTAATGCTGTTTCGATAATTACTTTAACTAACGCACGATCTTTAGCAGCTGCTACAACAGCTTCGATATCTTGTTGAACGAATGCATCATCACCTGATTTTAAAGCACCAATATTGATAACCATATCAATTTCATCTGCACCGTTTTCAATAGCATCCGTTGCCTCAAAAGCTTTGGTTGCAGTGGTGTTCGCTCCTAGAGGAAAACCAATTACTGTGCAAACCGATGTTGGTGATGTTTTCAATTCTTCTGCCGCTAGCGCAACCCACGTGGGGTTGACACATACAGAGTAAAAGTGATGTTCTTTTGCTTCATTAATAATTTTCATGACGCCTTCTTTAGTCGTCTCTGGTTTTAAAATGGTATGGTCCATCATGCGGTTCAAATTCATTTCATTGCCACTTCCTATTCTATAATCATTTCATGGATTAATGGTGGTTCAACGCCAACTTCTCCAATTGCAATATTTTCTTTTAATAATGCGGTTACTTCTGCAACATCTTCGGTATTACTATAAATCGTTAAAATCGCTTCGCCTGCTGCAACCGAATCCCCAATTTTCTTATGTAGTTTTAAACCAACTGCATAATCAATCGCATCTTCCTTCGTTTTGCGACCTGCACCTAACATCATCGCTGCAATCCCAATTTCATTGGCAACTAATTTCGTTACAACACCATTTACTTCAGCAACTAACGGAATTTCATGTTGGGCCGTTAGTAATTTTTCAGGTTGCTCAATATAAGAAACATCGCCTCCTTGACTGGCAATCATTTCTTTAAACTTATCAAAGGCTTTACCTGAACGTAGCGATTCTTCTAACATTTGACGTGCTTGTTCAATCGTGTCTGCTTTTTTCGCTAAAACAACCATTTGACTTCCCAAAACGTAACACATTTCTACTAAATCTGCCGGACCGTTTCCTTGCAAGGTTTCAATTGCTTCCACCACTTCTAAACTATTACCAATTGCTTCGCCTAGAGGTTGCGACATATCTGAAATGACAGCCATTGTTTGACGGTTGGCTAGTTTCCCAATACGAACCATCGTTTTTGCTAAGCGACGTGCATCTTCTGGATTCTTCATAAATGCACCGTCGCCTGTTGTCACATCTAAAACAATTGCATCGGCTCCTGCCGCAATCTTCTTACTCATAATCGAACTGGCAATCAAAGGAATCGAATTCACGGTTGCCGTCACATCACGTAACGCGTATAGCTTTTTATCAGCAGGCGCTAAATTGCCTGATTGACCAATTACGGCCACTTGATTTTCATTTACTAAACGAATAAATTCTTCTTCTGGAACTTCAATTTTAAAACCAGGAATTGCTTCAAGCTTATCCAGTGTACCACCCGTATATCCCAATCCGCGTCCTGACATTTTAGCAACTGGCACGCCCACACTCGCTACAAGCGGTGCTAAAATTAAAGTTGTCGTATCACCGACACCGCCAGTTGAATGTTTGTCGACTTTAATTCCATTAATTGAAGACAAATCAATTACCTCGCCAGAATTGGCCATTGCTAAGGTCATTGCTGTAATTTCTTCATCGGTCATATCTTGAAAATAAACCGCCATCATAAAGGCGCTCATTTGGTAATCGGGGATTTGATCGTTCGTATATCCTGTAATTAACCAATCAATCTCTCGTTGTGTTAATTGACCACCATCGCGTTTTTTTTCGATTAAATCTACTGTGCGCATAATCGAACCTCTCTTCCTCATCTCATTCATTATACAGAATTTCAAAAATAGGTAAACCACTTTAGTAAAACAGTTTACTTAAAAAACAAAAAGGTTGAAAACCCTTCCAAACAAAATATACATTGATTGGATTCGATTGTCAACCGCTTTTCTCGTATTTAAAAATATTATTTTATTTTGTGTTATTTTTCACACTCTCACGAATTATTAATTTAGTTTCAAAAATTTTATTTGGAATGCGCCGCTCTGGAAACTCAATCGCGTCAACAATGAACTTAGCCGCTGTAAAACCAATGTCAAAAATGGGCTGACTGACGGTCGATAGCGCAGGTGTCAACGATGGCGTAAAGGGTAAACCATCAAAGCCAATAACCGAAATATCTTCCGGAACTTTCTTACCTGCTTCATAAAGCGCTCGATAGCAACCAATCGCCACCGCGTCGTTGCTACAAAAAATCGCTGTAATCTCCGGATGCGTCAAAACTTCCTTAGCCATTTGATAGCCACCTTCAATCGTTAAATCACCGACTGCTACGTATTGTTTTTTAAAGGGTATCCCCGCATCTTTTAGTGCATGACGATAAGCGTTAAAACGTTCTTGCAATTGATAATACGTGCCATTTTCTTTTAGCATCGCAATATGTTTATGCCCTTGTTTGGTAAAATAATGAACAGCCTGGTAAGCTCCTTCATATTCTTTAATAATCAAGCGTCCCGTATCCCGTTGGTTAATTCCACGATCAATTAAGATTAAAGGCATGCGACGATAAAAATCATGCCCATACGCATATTCTTCGGGTAATAAGTTCGGCGTTGCTAAAAGGACGCCATCAACCGATCGGTGATTCAAATCTTGCAACAATTGAATTTCTTTATCTAAACTTTGTTGTGAGTTACATAAAATCAACATGTAGCCTAACGGATTTAAGTACTTTTCGACCCCTTCAACCATTTTTGAGAAGAAGAAATCGGTCACATCGGGCACAATCATCCCAATCGTTTTGGAGTGACGATTGATTAAGTTCGACGCAAAATAGTCCGGACGATATTGATGTTCGTTCACAATATCTAACACCCGTTTCCGCGTCTCCTCACTAAAACGGCTCCCTTTGTTATTTAAAATCTGTGAGACCGTCGTCACAGAAACCCCCGCCATTTCAGCAATCTGGCGAATCGTCTTTTTCATTGATTTCCCCTCAATTCTTATGCTTCTTTAATGCTCTGAATAATATAGTACCCGCGGTCCTTTAAGATGATTTCTGCGTTACCAAAAGTTTCAAACATTTTCTTTTGGGCACTTGGTGCGCCTTGTTTCTTTTGAATGACAATTGTTAATGTGCCACCTGGTAACAATAACGGAGCGGCTTTTTCTAAAATTTCGTGGACCACTTGTTTACCTGCTCGGATTGGTGGATTGCTTAAAATTCCGGCATAAGCCGTTTTATTTAAGGTTTCATAAATATATGATGAATGAATATCGACATTTTCAATCTTATTTTGAACGGCATTTTTTTGTGCCAATTCCAAAGCACGCTCATTGACATCAACCATTTCAACAAAACGATTCGTCGCATAAGCTAACGACAAACCTATTGGACCATAGCCACAGCCCAAATCAAGGAGTGGCCCGTCTGGCAAATCCGTGTCATCAAATGCATCAATTAAAACTCGAGAGCCGTAGTCGACCGTTGTTTTTGAAAACACATTACTATCTGTCGTGAAACGAAACGTCTTGCCTTTCAATTCAAAATCCCAATGCGCGTATTCATGCGCCGTGTCTGGTGTCTTACTATAATAATGATTTGTCATCTGTTTTCTTCCTTTAATTAGAGTGTTTCCTTAATCATAACGAATTTTAACTACTTGTAAACCATCTTTTTTAACCCTTGTGCATTTTTATGATTTAATTCATCTTTTTATGATAAAATAATCCTTAAAGTTAATTAAGGAGGCTCCTTAGAAAAAATGAAGGAAAGCATGAACTACTATGAAATCCCCCGGTCGGAATGGCAAAGTTTTTATACGAAAGAGCATATGCCCTTGACCCAAAAAGAACTCGATAGCATCAAAAGTCTGAATGACCAAATTTCAGTTCAAGACGTAGAAGATATTTATATCCCACTTACGCATTTGATTCATCTCTATATGAAAGAGTTTGAGTCATTAACTTTGAGTAAAGGACTCTTTTTGCATCGCTATGTCAAAGTACCACCATTTATTATAGGGATTGCTGGAAGTGTCGCTGTTGGAAAAAGCACGGTTGCGCGCTTACTCCAAGAATTGCTTTCCCGATTGTTTTCAAGACGCAATGTCCAGCTAATCACGACGGACGGTTTTTTATATCCAAATGCGGTCTTAGAGGAACGAAAAATTATGAACCGAAAGGGCTTCCCTGAAAGTTACGATATGCAACGTTTAATTCAAACGCTGAATGAAGTCAAAACTGGTAAAGATGTTGAAATTCCAATTTATTCCCATCAAATTTACGATATTGTACCTGGTGAAGTCGAAAAGTTAGAACAACCAGACATTTTAATCGTCGAGGGAATCAATACGCTACAATTACCCGCTAACGAACAAATTTATGTCAGCGATTTCTTTGATTTTTCCATTTTCATTGACGCTGAACCTGATTTAATCGAAAAATGGTATTTAGAGCGTTTTGAATCCCTTCTCGATACAGCCTTTTTGGATCCGAAAAACTATTATTATAAGTATGCGATTGGTGACCGTCAAAAAGCCTTGGCCATGTCACGGACCATTTGGAAAAACGTCAACTTAAAAAACTTAGAAGAATTCATTTTACCGACACGTGGGCGGGCTGATGTAATCTTACATAAGCAAGAAAGCCATATTGTTGACCAGATTTCTCTAAGAAAACACTAATATATGATGATTAATAATTGCCAAATGAAAATAATTTTATTATGATAGGACAGGAGATTCATTTCGAAAAAGTTCGCTTTTTCATTAAATTTTAAAGAATAGAGGTCGTTCACCGTGACAAACGTTGACATTATGCCGAACGTTGAGAAAATCATCGTTCTTGATTATGGTAGTCAATACAACCAACTTATTACTCGTCGCATCCGTGAATTCGGTGTGTTTTCTGAGTTACTAAGCCACCGCATCACAGCTGAAGAAGTCAAAGCAATCAATCCTAAAGGAATCATCCTTTCCGGTGGACCAAACAGTGTATATGAGGACAATGCTTTCCGTATTGATCCAGAAATTTTAAACTTAGGTATCCCCGTTTTAGGTATTTGCTACGGTATGCAATTAATTACCGATGAATTTGGCGGAAAAGTCGAAGCAGCAGCTAATAAAGAATACGGTAAAGCCGAACTTAACATTGCAATCGATAATGCTGCACTATTTACAAAAACACCAAAGGATCAAACTGTTTGGATGAGCCATGGCGATTTAGTAACAGAAGTTCCTGCTGGTTTTGAAGTTGTAGCAACAAGTAAAGATTGCCCAATCGCAGCAATGCAAGACCCAGCCCGTCACATTTACGGCGTTCAATTCCATCCAGAAGTATTACACTCTGAACACGGTACGGATATCTTAAAAACTTTCGCTTTTGATATTGCAGGTTGTGCAGGTGACTGGACAATGGGTAGCTTTATTGAAATTGAAATCGCAAAAATCCGTCAACAAGTTGGCGACAAAAAAGTCTTACTTGGCCTTTCAGGCGGCGTGGATTCAAGTGTTGTTGGGGTTCTTTTACAAAAAGCAATCGGCGATCAATTAACATGTATCTTCGTTGACCACGGTTTAATGCGTAAAAACGAAGGCGATGAAGTAATGGAAATGTTAGGTGGAAAATTCGGCCTAAATATCATTCGCGTTGACGCAAAAGAACGCTTCTTAAGCAAATTAGCTGGCGTAAGCGATCCTGAGAAAAAACGTAAAATCATCGGTAACGAATTCGTTTATTTATTTGATGACGAAGCAGGCAAAATTGCCGGCGAACAAAAAGTCAGCTTCTTAGCTCAAGGTACGTTATATACTGACGTCATCGAGTCTGGTACAGAAACTGCTCAAACAATTAAATCTCACCATAATGTTGGTGGTTTACCAGAAGATATGGAATTCGAATTAATCGAACCATTGAATACATTATTTAAAGATGAAGTTCGTGCTGTTGGTACTGAACTTGGCATGCCTGACTCAATCGTTTGGCGCCAACCATTCCCAGGACCAGGCTTAGGCGTACGTGTCCTTGGTGAAATCACTGAAGAAAAATTAGAAATCGTTCGCGAATCTGATGCCATCTTACGTGAAGAAATCAAATTAGCTGGTCTAGACCGCGACATTTGGCAATATTTCACCGTTTTACCAGGCATCCGCAGTGTTGGTGTTATGGGCGATGGCCGTACATATGACTACACTGTAGGGATCCGCGCGATCACTTCAGTTGACGGTATGACCGCAGACTTCGCACGTATCCCATGGGATGTTTTACAAAAAATATCAGTACGTATCGTAAACGAAGTCGCACACGTAAATAGAATCGTGTACGATATTACGAGCAAACCACCAGCAACAGTTGAGTGGGAGTAGTTGTAGGAGAGCTAGAAATCCTCTTATACCAAGGGTTTCTGGCTCTTCTTATCTTTTTACTGCACTTTTATTGCACTTTTTTCATTTCTTTGTTTCGCAAGTAGTCTACAGTAAATTGATTCTTTGGTGAAGTATCATAATTTTGTTTTGCTTCTTTAAAGGAAATGGCTCCATTTAATTTGTTAGCTACCTCGAAATTACTGTTAGGATAAAGATGTCCATACGTTCCTAAAGTCGTCTCAATATCTTCGTGTCCTAGACGATCTTTAATGATAAGTGGATTTTCTCCCATACTGATTAACAAGGAAGCATGAGAATGCCGTAACCCATGGATTCTGATTCGATGGATACCAGCCAGCTTAGCATAGCGTTCAATAGCATATGATAGTGTATGTTTTTGGGTAGGAATACCGTTATAGCTCATTACAAAGTCTGTCTGAATTAGATTTTGTTGTACTTCCTTCCATTCGGATAAATAAGTTAATGTGCATTTATCTAATACAATATGACGAACGCTCGCCTTTGTTTTTGGTTCAACAAATCTATAATTCGATTGATTCTTGTAATAGAGTGTTTTGTTGATGGTTAGTACTCCTGAGTCAAAATCAATATCTTCCCATTGAATGGCAGTAGCTTCACCAATTCGCATTCCAGTCATAAATAAAAACCACAGAGAGATAAATAAAAAGTGTTGATAGTAATCTTCTTTGTAAATTAGAGAGATTACTTTTTCAAATTCTTCTTTTGTCCAAAATTCAATTTTAGACTTTTGCTTTTTCACATTGCCAATAATCTTAGATGGATTTGTGGTGGTTATCCCAAGGACAATTGCTCGATCCATAGCAACTGAAAATAGTCCTTGAACAGCTCTTACATAAGAAGACTTACACTTCTTTGATAATTTTAGTTGCCAATTTTGCACATCAATAGGCTCAATATCGGAAACAGCCATTTTATCAAAATAAGAGAAATGCTTCTTAATAGTTGGTAAGCGATTTTCATATGTTCTGAGCTTTACCTGTGTCTTATACCATGGAAGGAAAATTTCAAAGATATAATGTTTAAACGTCATTTTATCCTTATTCTCACTTAATTCTTCTGGTTTCATCAATAGCAGTTTCGAATATTCTTCTCTTGCTTCTTTTTTAGTAGTGAATCCACTACGATATTTTTGAATTTTTTTCCCTTTAGAATCATAACCTAGATTTGCACGAAAATAATAGGTTCCATTCTTTGCTTTTTTTATTGGGTCTTTAACCATAGTTTTTACTCCTTACTGTGCAAAAACTACTCAGACCTGTTTTCATTTGAAAACCGAATTCCTAGAATTTCTTCAACAGCTTCACGAGGGACTCTATCTAGCTTTCGAGATTGATAGTAGATATGCCCTTTTGTAATCATCAATTCTTTTGCTTTTTTTATGATGTCTGCTGAAAAAGAAGTTCCATATCCTAGCTCAACTAAATCCTTTTTTGTGACCGTTATCATTATTACTCCTTTCCCAATTATAGGCTAGGAAAACTCCAATATTCACCTATAATTATATCAAATAGTTTTATAATAATACACTGACAAGAGAAGAATATCTTAGCAATCGAACAGCTCTAGCAAAGCTCACAGGAATTTCACTTCTGCATGGTTCTCATGTAGCCGTACCCATTGCCTGTGACGCTTCTAACGCTCGGACTATGGCTATACGGGAGTATCATTATCACGATAAGAAAGTCATGGCAGCAATCCTGCTAAAGATTACTTTCGAATTACTAACATGAATCGCTCACTAATTTTGTAGGTCATGGCGTGTTAGTTCGTTGGCTCTTTTCTTATCGAAACGTATTCGATTGGCTTTATTCAATTGTCAAAGAACGTTTGGCTTGTTAGCCTATCAAAACATACTGAACATACAGTAGGCTTTGATGGAATAACAAACCTCCCAAATCGGGAAGCGTGGAACGGTTCAACACGCTTCCACGAAAAAATGAGATTATTTAATTTCGAACGCTAAAATCTTGGTGATGAGTTTTGTTTCCATTCTGCCACGTAGGGTTTCATCAATAACCATATGAGAATTGCCATATTCGTCTGTCATGCGACGCAAAGAACGTTTTGAGGTATACCCTCGATAATGTTTAACAATCTGATTAATTGCTTCCACGTCGCCATCTGTCGCCTTTACAATGAGGGGGAAGGGAACCCTTGGATAGGCTGTTTTCATTCTTTACACTCCTTCATGAATTCTTTAATCATGGCTAGTCCACTTATTCGATGACGATAAACTGTTGAACGATTTACATTTAGTAATTCTGCAATTTCCACATCACTCATATCCATAAAATAATGAAGTAAAATGATGTTCCGCTTGTTCTCTGGAAGGTGGCGTAAGGCTTCGCTTAACAAATCACTTTCAACATTGATTCTTAATCCATACAATGTGAATAGTTGAAAATCAGTGACATACGTATCAACCGTAGAAAAAGAGGTGACAAGGTAGTTATCTATTTCAGAAAATGAAACTTCTTTTTTGGACAGTCTGCTTAGATGTTTGAAATAATCTTTCCGTTCATCTTCAATGGCTTGTTTGCAGATATAGTCAAACTGATTTTCTATGGTTTCTTGAAAAGAAGATGGTTTCATGTTTTTCACCCCCTTTCTGTCGTGAAAGGGAGTGGCATGTACTTCTTTATCTCCCTTCATACTAAGTCCCGACACGAAAGGGGGATTTGTTGCATAAGTGAAGAAAAATCTTAAAAGATATTCACGAAGTAGCCAAAAAAACACATAAACAGATTGTTTTCTCTGTTCATGTGCTTCAATTGTTCTGTCTATACGATTTGTAAAACCACATTGATGGTCATATTTATCTAGTGTAGGTGGGTAAGTTTTTTTGATAAGAACCTAATTAAGAGAATTAGATAGTGACGTATCTTTTTCATGGCGACTGTGACCTCCATTCAGTCGCCAATTTTATCTACTTTTTAGCAGCATAACTAAATTTTATATAGTTGTATGGGTAAATAAAATCAGCGACCTTTCTATTTGAGATTGGATTTATCACATTCATAAGCATAATAGCGCTCTTAAAAGAACTCACAAACTACATAACACGTTTTTCTATACCTGTTTCCACTTGGATAGGAACAGTAAAATGTATAGAGGTGGTTTATTATGCGTAAAAAAGAAGATAAATACGATTTTAGAGCCGTTGGTCTAGCGATTAAAGAGGCTCGAATAAAACGTGGTCTCACCCGTGAACAAGTAGGAACAATCATTGAAATTGACCCACGTTATTTAACAAATATAGAAAATAAAGGGCAACACCCAAGTACACAGGTGCTTTATGATCTTGTATCATTACTCCATGTGTCTATTGATGAATTTTTCTTACCTACAGATAATTTGATAAAAAGCACTCGAAGGCTACAGATAGAAAAATACATGGATAGCTTTACAGACAAAGAACTATCCTTAATGGAATCTTTAGCCAGCGGTATCAACGAAGCAAGAAACATCGAAGACTAATTAAAAGAATCCATACATAACGGAAAGAGCCGATAAAATGAGATTGTATTAATCTCATTTTATCGGCTCTGCGTCTTTGCGTCTGGCTCTGTAATCACAGTTACTTTGAACTGCTTTATTTCAATTAAATTTTCTTGTCTGCATTTCGGACAATAGAGGGGGAATTTTTTAATTCAGTATCTTCCCTTATCTTTAATCGTGTTTTATTTCCACATACAGGACACAATATCCACTTGTAGTTTATAATAACTATCTCCTCCTTTACACTTTAATTCAAATCTTTATTAAAAAATATTTCATCTTATTTAACAAGAAACCATATTTATATAACAACATAAAATACACTAAGTTATTTTATTGAACATATATCGTACTTTATCTATCCGACTATTTGGACGACGGGGCTGGCAAACAGGTTCACCGGTAGTAACATGGTACCCTTTTAACTCTGTTAAACAAACACTACGTCCATTTGTAAAGAAAGTTAAATCACTACGATATTCTTGAATACACCGAGCAGGGATTTCTCCACTAAGAATGACCTCATTATTTTTCAATTGAGTGTCTACGATGTTCGCACAATATTTAGGAGCATCGTTGTATGCTCGTGAAAGATATTCCTGTGGCGCATAAATTTTAAAACTAAGATATGGCTCTAACAATTCTGTTCCAGCTTTTTTTAAGACTTGTTCCAATACAATAGGAGCAAGCATCCGAAAATCTGCTGGGGTACTAACAGGGCTATAGTATAAGCCATACTTAAAACAGATTTTACAGTCCGTCACATTCCAACCATACAATCCTTGTTCACAGCCATAGCGTATCCCCTCCATAACTGCATTTTGAAATGATTGATTTAAGTATCCAAGAGAAACCGAGCTCTCATACTGCATTCCACTTCCCAACGGAAGCGGTGATACAGATAAACCAATGGAAGCCCAGAAAGGATTTGGCGGCACTTCGATGTGAATGGTATATTCTGCATTTTTTAACGGTCTCTCCATATAAATGACTGTAGGCTCTTTTAGTTCTATCTCCACATGATACTTTTCTTGCAACAGTGCACTAATCACTTCCATTTGTACTTTCCCTAAGAAAGAAAGTATAATTTCATGTGTCGTAGAATCCACGTAATATCGTAGAAGCGGATCACTATCTGAGATTTCCAAAAGGGCATCAAGCAACATTTCTCTCTGTTCAGGTTTACTCGGTTCAACAGTTGTTTGTAGTAGAGGGTGCGGATTTTCAATCTTTTTTCTCTGTGGCAATAGTTTTGTATCTCCAAGAACACTATTTAACTTCAAAAACTCATTTTGCAAAATAACAATTTCTCCAGAATAAGCTCTATCAATCTTACATAATTCACCATTTATTGAAGTATACATTTCTGTAACTTTTATTTTTTCTTTTTCTGATACTCTAACCGAATCTCGTAAATGTAGTACTCCACTATAAAGGCGTATATATGCAAGACGTTGTCTTTTTTTTGTATATTCAATTTTGAAAACATTTCCGCAAAGTTCAGACGGACCTCGATGTGTTGATGAATAAAATTTATTAGTAATAACTTCTATAAGGTTATCAATCCCTATATTACTTTTTGCACTTCCATGATAAAGAGGGAACAGAGAACAATTCTGAAATCTTATGCTTTCCTCTTGTTCGAGTTCCAATGCTTCTAATGATTTACCGGACATATATTTCTCTAAAAGGTCATCGTTTCCCTCTATTACCGTATCCCATTGTTCAGATTCGGTAAAGTTCGTCACACACATATTAGGATACAGTTCTACCTTCTGTTTGATTACAATTTCGGCAGAAAGTTTCTCTTTAATATCCTGATAAACCGTTGATAAATCAATTCCATTTTGGTCAATCTTATTGATAAAAAAGATTGTGGGAATCCCCATTTTCCTAAGTGCATGAAATAATATACGAGTTTGTGCTTGTACGCCATCTTTTGCAGAAATCAGTAGAATTGCCCCATCTAAAACTGATAATGAACGATATACTTCTGCTAAGAAATCCATATGTCCTGGCGTGTCTATGATGTTCACCTTCGTATTTTCCCACTGAAAAGAGGTTATTCCTGTCTGAACTGTAATTCCTCTCTGACGTTCTAAAAGCGTATTATCCGTCCTCGTTGTACCTTTGTCCACGCTTCCTAATTCTGTAATCGCTCCACTGTTATATAATAAGCTTTCTGTTAAGGTAGTTTTTCCTGCATCAACATGAGCTAAAACTCCAATATTAATAATTTTCATGTGATTTTCCTCCATTCAAAAACCCAAAAGGGCATAAAAAACTAAGCCCTCCTAAAAAAGGACATCTAATTATTTGTTCCCGCTATCAAATTGACAGTTTATTTAAGAATACCTTGCCGCATATTTATTAACTCCTTTTAAATAGTCACTTAAATAATAGTACGTAAGAGCATATTTGTAAAGGAATCTCCAATTTTTTATCAAAAAGAGTACATGATTACAAAGTATCTGTAATCATGTACCAATATTTGTTATTTTACAATCTTCCAATTATCTTGTTTTTCTAATATCAACTCAAATTGCGAGATTTGGGTTGCCTTTGTTTCTTGATCTAAATATTTCACAGCGACATTCACGATTACTTGGTTATCTTTTCTGGTAAAGATAGGATTCACCAATTCCTCGAAAACATATTCCTTGTTAATCATAGGTAACACATGATTACTTACATAGTAAGTCAATTCTTTTTCTGTGGCGGTAGGATAGAGCTGGAAGAACGTTTCTAAAAAGCTAGTGATTTCGTCCATCGTTTCTGTATCTACTGTATGGTCACTTTCTAGCTGTTTGGGTTGGTAGTCCGATTTTTGAGGTTTCTTACTCATTGTCGGATTTTTGATAATAACCATATTATCTGATTCATCTATATGGACAACCACATGAAAGCTAGACGATATAGTTTCCTTGTCTTTGTCTTCGGTAATAACTTGTTCAACAGAAAACAGTACCTCAAAGGTGTTCTCATTCACTTGAGAAACCTGCCACACCTGTATATCGTTCACACTAGAACTAGTAGGAATATCCTTACGAATCATTTCTTCATTTAATACCTGCAATTCTTCCGTCAAATAATGGGTCAATTTTTCATTTCGTTTATCAATGGCTTCTTGGGATTGTTGCCACGAAAAGTAGTCTTTCGCAAAGGATTTCACAAAACTTTCTACTTGGTTGGTATCGACAATCTGCTGTTTAATGATTTCTGTTTCACGGACAGTATGAGTGTCAATGGCAGTAAAATTTTTATAGATTCCAAATCCGACACTACCAATCAATAAAACCCATAAAACAAAGGTTAATTTCTTATGCGTGCCAACTTTAATCATCGGAACTTTTCTTTGCTTGCTCGGTTTTTTAGATTTCTTTGGTTTCTCCTTCTTTTCTTTTCGCTCGATTTTTATAATCATTTGATTCATTCCTTTCTTAGTTATGAATAACACGTCTAGCCCCAATCAGATGGTCTTGCCAATAACGACTGCTTAAGTCGCCATAACCGATTGGGTCGCCTGCATGATAAAAGCGATTTCCCTCTAAATATATCGCCACATGAGTCACATATGTGCCTGCATTATAGGTTGAATGAAAGAAGATAAGGTCGCCTGCTTGGGCTTCTTCCATAGAGATTTCTTGCGTAGCGTCATACTGATCTTGGGCGACACGAGGGAGAGAAATGCCAGCTTTGTCATACACCCATTGTATTAAGCCACTACAATCAAAAGAGGTGGTAGGCGACGCCCCTCCAAAGACATAGGGAAACCCTTCGTATTTCAAGGCTTCGTCCATAATGACTTGCACGGTTTCATCATCAAATTCTGTTGGGGAAGTGTCGGTTAGGTATTGTGAAACCAACTGAACATAAAACTGATTTCCATAGTTATATCGCCAACCACCATTCACAGGTATGGCTATAGGATTGGGATAGTCTGCTTTTTGACCACCCGACTTCTCTTTAGAAAACTGTTCGGCTAATTCATAGGTATATTTTTTCCCATGACTCCTCACATAATTTAAAAAGCCACCGCCATAATTATAAGATTGGATAACAGAATCTATATCCACTCCTTGTTGTTCTGCACTGGTTAATAATTCACTGAAATATTTAACCCCTTGTTTGATGGACTCTTCGGTACTCAAACTGTTGGGCGGTAAACCCAAAGATTCGGAACTTTGCATAACATCTTCTGCTGTACCGCCCGATTCCACTTGCATAATGGCTAAGATATAAGAAACATAGTCTTCAATCCCATATTCCTTACCATATTTTTCAATCAACGGACGGTGTGCCAACACTTCTGGTGAAACGGTCACACCGCCTTGTGGAATAGAAGAATCCTTGTTGTTTTCGCCACTGTCCGTATCATCTGCAAAGAAAATGACTAGGAATAATAAGAGAAAAAAGAAGAGAGAGAAGACCACACTACAAATCACTGTTATTTTTAGCTTCATGTTTGTTGTCCTCGCTTATCCGTTCTTTTATTTAGCTTCCTCTGATTGAATTGCTTCGGTGGTGTCTTTTGTTTTTGCTCTTTTTTCAATGGTCGCTGATGATTTTCACGTTTAGTGTTTTGTGACAAAACAGGCGTGACGGTTTGCTGACGCTTGCGAACATGCTGCTGGTTATTCTGAACAGGAGATGATGGGTTTTCTTTTCGTCTTTTTTCTTTTGCTTTATCCAGCTCCAAACGCTTTTGAGCAATGTTCTTTCGTTTTTGCTCCTGCTGGTTCATACGCTGTTGTTTGCGTTGAGCTTTGGTATCTGCCATAGATTGTTTAAAGTCTGTTACATTATGAGTGACATTCTCTTTTCCTTGATGAAGGGCATATTTGACATGGGTTGGTGTCGCCTGTATCTGTTGTTTTGCCTGCTTTCTTTTATTGACTAGACGATTTTTCGTGTCCAATACATGGGCTGTCTTTTCACCTAATCGTTGCCCGATACCGCCTTGTTGCTTTTTCACATTGGAAAGTGCTGTTTCTTTCTTTGGTGTAGTCCGTTCATTTTGACGAGTATGGTTAGCTTTATTGGTTTGATTCTGCTTTGTTGTCATTGTCTTTTGCTTCGTTGACCCTGCTTTTCCACGAAAAATCTTACTCATACTGCGTTGAAATCTTCTGGTTTGTCGATTCATCATTTGACGAGGTCTGCGAAACACTTGTCTGCCCATGTTTTGAGAGTCGTTGCTTTGTAAAGTGAATAGGCTCATTAAATCGCCCAGTTTAAAATAAATCCCTGCAAAGGTCACAATTTGTAAAAACATAATCATGAAAAAGGGAGAACTTGCTGACAGCGAATAAAGCATAGTGGAAATACTAAAGGCAACGGTAATAATCAAGGTAATACCAGCCCTTGTCATAATCACATTAAATAACTTGGTAATGGCATGCCTGCCCATGCCATCAAAACTCGGCAACATACTTAATAGGAAACTGATTGGCAAAAACATAGCGAAAATAATAAATAGCACTTGCGAAAAAATCATGATTCCTGTTAGAAGGAAAACAAAAATCGAGATACCAATATTGAATACAAACAAAAAGAAGACTGTTCCTAATCTGGAAATCGTCTTCGGTAGGGTTAAATAGGTATTGTCATGATCTTCAATTTCTTCAATCACTACATTTTCTCTATCTTCACCATTGTTTGTATCTGGACTGGTAGACAATAAACTTTCCACACGTTCTTCCCCTAACGCTTCTACATCAGTGGAGCCATATTGAAGCAATAGCCATGGTTGCTTTACTTGAACAGAGAATAAGCTGTCACGTATCATGTCCACACTGTCTTTCCCTTGACTATCCGTGTTAGGAAGAACAATTTTTGTCCCAATATTCAGACTGGCGGTACTGACATCTTTGGAAAAATCATTGATTTTCGCAATATAATCGGGTGCATACGCAATAAAGGAAGCCGATAGAATAAACACCACGACAAAGTTTAAAACAGCTCGTATCACTTTCGTCGTTTCTCGCTTAACCAATCCTGTATAGGCAACATAGATTCCAACAATGAGAATAAAAAGAAGGAGGAAACCGACATAAAACCCTGAACTGGAAAAGCCATTCGGTGTAATGCCTGCAATCGTCTGCATGTTTTCGCCAATTGCTTGGGATGTTTGACTAATGAAATCTAAGGCATAGGCTTCTTTCACCAAATAACCTGTGGCGTTCGATAGATAAAGAGAAATTGTCCAAATAAAATTAGTAATGGCATACAATCCATACATCACCGATTGTCCTATGCCATCACTCCAATTCCATGGAAGCCAGCCCCAGCTATTGTCCACATAATAATCAAGCTGATATTGATTCAAACCATACTTGGAGTATTCATTGCTTGTATCAATGGTTTCATCAACTAAGCCTGTCGCTTGTACTGCATTGCCCAGCGTGCCTAATAAAAGTAAAATAACGCCCACACAAAGGAGCGTTATCCAACTATAGTGAAGAAATTTCTTTTGTTTTTGTGTCATTCTTCCACCTCATTTCGCACAGGCGGTCTGGTATCAAAGGCATGAAGCAACTCTTCAAAAATCGGGTGAAACTGCATAACCCCTACACGACCATAGATGTCTGAAACTAAACATTGTCCATTTTCTAATTCACGTAAGCGTTTCTGATTGTTTTCATCTTCCTTGTCCACACCAAAAAATTCTAAGGTCTTTTTGATTTCCACTAGGTCAGTGGAACGAAAGGCAAATTTCAAGCCAATATTATTCTTCATCTTTTCATCTAGTAAATCGTCCGCGTTTTGAGTAACGAAATAGACCCCTGCATTCATGGCACGTCCTGCTCGAACCAATCGCATAGATAGAGCTTTTCCTTGTGCCACTTGTAAAAAACTCCAAGCCTCATCAAGGTCAACAATTTTAAAAATGGAACGGTCAGAGTGGATAAAGTCTAAAGCAAAGGTACTAATGACAATCAGCATTGCCACACTTAATAATTCCATGGTAGTGTATTCTTCAAAAGAGCTATTGGAATCGGGTAAGACCAAATCTGCCACTTGAATAATATTGAGTTGTTTTTCCAAGCTAATGGATTGGGTGACACTGCCATCACTGAATAACAGATGGGCAAAATCATAATCGACAAAGCTTTCGATATGGTCAGCAATACTATTGCTGATGGGCGTATCTTCTTTTCGCAATTCATCAATCACCAATAACAACCCTCGTTGTTTGCTTTGAGTTACACTCCGAATAGCTTTACGCAGGACAGGAAACTTCTCGCTATCTCGGCTGGAAATACCTGTTAAGAACGTGAGAATATCAATGGCAAGGCTTTCTGAATCTTTCGGGAGTTTTAAAATCACATAAGGGTCAAGTAACCCTTTATTGTCGTTCTCACTCGTGAGATTAACAATATTGATTTCATGGGCAATATCAGGTAAGGTTTCTTTCCATTCACCACGTTCAGCTTTTGGGTCAACAATGGTTGCCTGTCCGCCAAAGAGTACTGAATAATAGACCAGCATATTGTTAGAGAATGATTTTCCGCCACCTAATGAACCAATAAAAGCGGACGCTAATGCATTTGTTACAGAGCCTTTAATTCCTTGACTTGCAAGGCTAGGTTGGAGATAAATATTTCTGCCTGTATCGAGATTGTAACCGACGTAAATACCAGAATTTTCACCAATCATTTGTGTAGCACCGAAACCAAGACCAGCCAAAAAATCCGACGTGACATATTGAATATAGTCATTGATATATCGCTTGCTTGAGGGAATAAATTCATTATGCAAGCCTAGCATATCGCCAAAAGGTCGTACTAATTTGATAGACAGATCATCATAAAAATCTTTTACTTCATCACAACGTTGTTTCAGCTCGTCCAAATTCTTTGCTGATACCCGTACCACATAGCTTAGTTTGTACATAGATTCTTTGGTTTGGTCTAAATTACTTTCTAATTCATCGACAGATTCTAAAGCGTCCACCACATTAGTACTGGTTTCGTTGTCGCTTTCCCATGCGTGGCTATCTAAATCTTTCAGTTCTTTCTTTTTATTGCGAACGGTAGATAAGGCTTTTTTATTGGCGACAATTTCAACATTCATACTGGTATCAACGGGGAAAGTAAACTGCTGTTGCTGGTAATAAAAAATTTCACTATTAGGGAAATCCAATTCACCAACAATACTATTAATTGTAAAATACGCCACATAAGTAGTGGTATCTTCCTGTTCAATCCGTAAATAGCGTTGATTTTCTTCGATTAAACAGCGAGTGGGTTTGAGAATATCGTATTTCTTTACCAACACTTTTTTATCTTCGTATCGTTTCGGTAAATGGTAGTCGTAGTCATCAAAAGGGACACCTGTTTGCCCGTAAAGATGTTCAATAATATAACCAAAATCATCTTTCTCCAATTTACGAATCTGAAAGCGTCTGGATAATTTACTTTCTAACAACTGTTCCATCTTAGAAAAGCGTTCGATTTCCGCCATAGGCATAGAAACAAAATCGCCCATTAATTTGTGATTCACACCATGAAAGAATTCCGCAAATGCTTTTTGAATTTCTTTCCCAACATTTTTTACGGATACTTCCTGTTCATTGAGGTAGAGTTTAAAACCAATAAAAAAGCGATAGTCTACTTGATTGTCACCAATCATAGAAATTAACGCTTCGGTCTGTTCATCTATTTTTTCGTAAGCTATCTCTTTTAATCGTCCAGTGATTTCTTTTTTCGATTGTTCCTGTGTGGCTCGAATACTTGATTCGGTTGCTAGTTGCAGAGCATGAATCTTGCCATCACGATTTTGGGCAATCAATTGACAGAAATTATCATGAACTTGAATTTTTTCATCGGAACTTAAAAAACTGTAATTATAGGGAATTAATTCATAATAAGCGAATACTTCGCCATCATGATTAAATACGAGATTATCTTCCATATATTTAATCGGATATGCCATCTAGTTGTTCACTCCTTACAATCGTAATCGATTCATTCATTGTTTCTTTTTTTAATCGTATTTGTTTGCCAGCGTAGGTTACTTTAGGGCGTAGAGCATAGGTAATGATAGACTTTAGAAATCCATAGGGTTTCTTTCCGTCAAAGGTCTTTTGGCACATGAACCCAGTGAGAACAATGGGAATCCCTAAGTATTTGAGTAGTGCTCCGTCAATCAGAGAAAGTGGTGGTAAACTGCCAAAGAGTATGACGACAAACAAAGAAACGATAAACCATGTCATTTGCGTAAAGGTAATTGGGAAAGGGAGTTGTAAATCATTAATCGCATAAATCACTTTTTCTACTGACCAAATACTGGTGTAACTTCTTATTTTTTTCATGTCTTCACGTCCTTTCCGTAAAAATAGAAAAAGAACAATCAAAATAGGTGATTGCTCTTTCAATGCTTTAACTATTCAATTTTATTTTTTGTCCATTTTGCAATAATACCTTCATCAGTTTCTTCATCATCTGGATTCATTGAATATCTGAAACTTAAATTGGTATCTGACCCTAATCGTTCATATAAGCTGGGTCTATACAATCTCGTTTTATTGTCATTAAAAGGACTTCGTTTTCCCAGCTCACCATTTCCCTTTAAAGGATTTCTTCTAACTGAAAAACAATATTTTTTTCTGGGATCTTCTGAATCACTTTGACTTAATGAGAAACACATGGCTTCTTTTTGGTCTTCATTTTTCTTCTCACTAACTTCTGTCGGAATAAATCGAGCAAGAGTTTGGCTAAATTGAAATAAAACATCTCCCAAGTTACTACTGTATTCGATACCAAAATATTCTCTTATTGTTTTCGTGTCTGTATATAATTTTACCGAATTAGCATAGACAGCTAGCATATCTGAAAAATCGTTTTCCTTTAAAAATTCTAGTTTTAACAGAGCATATTCTGGAACTTTTTCCTCTTTTTCAAATAGCTTAACAAGTACAATATAATTTTGCTGTTTGTAACGAAAGTAAAAGGAATCTATCACCCAGCCTTTATCTTTCATGTCTAGTTTTAATAGTTTAAGATTTTCAAATACATTTACCATAATTTATACCTCTCCGTGCTATTTATTAATTTAATTATAACACGGATTGTTAAACTTACTGACAATATTCAAATACCCCATGAGAGGTAACTAGGTAATTACCCTCTATTTCCATATCACGTCCCAAAGATTGGTAGTCAATATAATTTTGTAAATTGGAAGGGACTTCACCAAGCTGTCCTGTTTCTTCCACGTAATAACGGGCGACATCTTCCATCGAATCACAATCACTATAACAATGAATATCCTCTTTGTTTTCCAGTAATTCTTCCAAGCTACTAAACCACATGCCTTGAATTTCTTTGAGTTCATTATAAATAGGTGTACCTTCGATTTCTTGAATGGCTTCACATAGACGGTTGATTTCACTAATCGGCGTGTATTCGTCCACATCAAAAGGAAGCTCAAAATCATGTATTGCATATTCTTCGTAGTCCTCATTTAAACCGATTCTTTCTGCCATTTCTTCCTCATCAATTGGTGGAGTAAACCATGCTCCGACTAATTCACCTTCATTATACCGTCCTAAATTTGCCACATAGACTTTCATTTCCAATTCTTATCACATCCTTTTTATAAAAATAGTCATAAAAAAAGTAGCAATCAGTTAATGACGCTACTTATCAAGGTATCCGCTAATATAATCTGTAACTGTACTTGAAATACCTATTATTAGTTTTGCTTCTCTCTTTCCAATAATATTTGTATTAGGGTGTGCAAGTGAATGCCTATTTCTTGCTTCATTAAGAGAGCTAATCATTCCATTTGATGACCTTATCGTTGTCTTCACTATATCAGCAAGTTCAGTAGGTTGAATTTCTTTTTCAATTAATTGTTGTATCCTACTATATAATTTAGATAGATTTTCGTCTCTAGGAACTGTAATTTCATATTTTTTTAGTATTTCAATTAAATATCCATGAAAAGCAGTGTGAACTCTGTCAAAGGCACGTTGATATTCACCATTACTCATAAAAGACTCAGCGTCTTCAATAGCTTGTGAAACCACATCACTAATTTTCAACTGACTAAAGTTAATTACTTCGTAATTCTCTGGAAGTGGTACTAAAATAGTATCCACTAATACATTATCACCTTGTTTATCATATATGGAGCTTGCTGTCTGGGTAAGCAAATCTTTATGACTTTCAAAAAAGTCTAAATCATCAAAAGGAGCTCTTATTTTAAGATAGGTGCAAAGCGTATTCCAATCCCTTTTGTATCCTTTATAATAAGTAAACTCGTTAGTCTCATCTAAAGTTACCTCTGATATTTTCATTTTAGAAACAATCTCGTTACCTCCTTCATAATAATTTGAAGAGCTCTTTCTTTCTAATGTTTTAATTAAAAGAGATTTAAATTGATCATTTGTAAACATATTCATGGATCCTTTCATAACAAAATATATACTTCCTATTTTATCATGAAAAATATCTGTTAAGCACCAATGATTCGGTTAAATAAGTTTAATAACACATCTTTCACGCCAGCTGCATTGAACACAAGTCCGACGGCGATTAAAGCAATAATCAAAAAGCCAATAAGTTTTGAAAATTCTCGTTTAAAACCTAAAAACAGTCCAATGACGACAATCGCTAACAATACCAATGACTGTGCATTATCCAAGAACCAGTTGTACAAATTCTGCCCAAAATTCATGTGATTGTCCTCCTTTCCTTAAGATATTTTTCTCGATAGTAGATATAGCTTTTTACACGCTTTAATAATTGAAAAGGAGTTAAATGCTCTCCATAAACAGTTATTCGACTGGTATAATTCTTATAGAAGCTCACTTTGTAAAAATCATAGGTATAGATGGTATCACCAGCTTGCCGTTTTCCCTCAATAATGAGAGACGTATATTTCCCTGTATTTTGTATATACGCTTGAAACCCTAACTTCTTTAATTCTTCTGTTAAGAGGCTCATGTAATCAAATCCTCCATGCCTAGATGTTGTTGTTCAATTAATTTCTCATGTTTTTCTGTCAGTTTGGCTTCATGAATCATGGTGGAAATAATGGTTGTACCGTTGAGAATATCTAAAATGCTTGCGACTTTTAATGTAGGGGCGACTTGATGATGTAACCAGTTCAATGTTCGTTCAAAAGAATAAGGTTCTGGCTGTATGGTTAGGCGTAATGCTCCACGATTTTTGCCGATAAACCATTCCCAGCGTTCATTGGTTTGCCAATCACTCCGTCGCTTGGTTTCGTCCTTATCGGCAAAGCGAATATAACGATTGATAATCTCAAACGCTGTTTTTTCTGCATTTTGATGTTCCAACAAATCTTTCATGGCTTGAGTGGCTCTGTCGTTTTTCAAACGAATTTCAAAGCGATTCTTTATTTCTGCGTCTTCTAAGGCAATATCATTTTTCACGTATTGCTCATAATCTTTCTCATATATACAGAAATAGACTTCACTTTTTAATGAGCCAATATAAAGTGTGTTTCCCATGTATGGTTTTTCATCACGGTGAACCAATTCACCACTGCGATAATTTTTAAAGCTTCGAAAGACGGAAATGCATTCTTCCTGTTTACATTTCTTTGCCAAATCTGGAATATTCAAAATCCCTGTTTTATCGTTGATAGCTAAATCCAAGCGTTTGAAAATACCTTTATGTTCCATGCAATCTTGAAAGAAATCATACCAGCTCCGATGTTGAGCCAATAGAAAGTTTTCAAATTGCCGACAGCCTTTTCCTTTCAGTTCTAATAAAACACCTTTACTTACATCATGAGAGACTAGGACAACAATATCACCGAAACGATAGTGTTCGGGATAAGAATAATAGCCAAAGTCTTCGTGTAGCATATAATCCATATTCAAACGTAAAACCTCACCGATAATTTGAGCCACATCATTGGTAGGGAATCGAATCCGTACATAGTCGAATAACATCTCCAATGGGTTATCGGGATTGAAGCGTTCCAAAGCGTTCAGTAAATCTTCTTTCACCTGTTGAGTAGGGACTGCCTTGCCTGTTTCAATATCCGATAGGTAAGGTCTGGTAATATGAGAAGCAACCGCCAGTTTATTTTGAGAAACGCCATAAGCCAGTCGCTTTTCTTTCAATTCCTTAATCCAAATTTTTTCGTTTTCCATTCGCAAACCTCCAATCTAAAAAAGATGTAAACTATGACCCTTGAGTTTACACCTTTCATATTTTCCGCAATCCTTTGTACCATCAACATTGGTTGATGAGAATTGCCTGTTTTCAGTTGTATTTGTGCCCCCCTGTTAGATAGAGGGGGCTAAAGGATTGGCGTGGCTAACGCCACACCAATCAAAGCAAGTCTGAACCTGTACCTTTCACTTCGTGCGGTACAGGCTCAGATTGCTTTTTTTGAATGACTTTTCCTATTTCTCCTAAGAAATCGTACCTTTTTGGTACAAGGGGTGTATAAAACTCACTAATCACACTTTTTCCTGTATCCACGTAACCTCTTCCCTTGATGGGTTTTAAGAAAAATTGTTTTTGTGTATCGCTTCCGAACATCATACCAAAGCCCATTTCAGACATACGACCCAAAGCCACACGGAAGTTAAAGTTGTCCCGAATCCCATCACTAAAATATTTTGCGTCTGGACGTTGACAGGCAAGAATTAAAAAGAAGCCTGCTTGTCGTCCTAACATTACAATTTGTTTGAGTTTATGAATAACGGTGGTACTTTCACGACCTAGCATATCCATCATTGCCACATATTCATCAAAAATAAGAAAATTGGCAGACAAACCAAGATAAGCATAATTTTCTCCTGTTTTATAGTTAGGGTGTTGTTTCATGGTTTCACTGCGATCAATCATATCTTCGTAAAATTGATTGATACATGCCAACATATCTTCTTTACGGTAATAGACATTATTCATGACCGCCCCTAAGTCTGCCAAATCAGCATTTTTAGGGTCAAGAATATAAAGCTTTGCATTTGTATGCAGGAGAGATTCAATCAATGTGAGAATAAAATAGGATTTTCCACTACCAGTGCCCCCAGCAATTAACATGTGAGGGAGAGAATCGAACTCCCAATAGACCGATTCCATCAATTTGACACGTCCATCTTGAGCTACCACGTCTTCAATGCCAATTCGATTGCCAATAGTATCATAAAGTAGGACATACTCTACATAAGAATCTTTCAACGTTTTTTCCACTAATTCACAATACAATCCTGTTTCTAGTTTGTTTTCTAGGTGCAAAAGCTGATCTTGATATTTCCCTAAGGTGATTTCTACATGAATATGGATTAGTCCATCTTTCATTCGATAATATATTTTAGGAAAATGGCGGATTCGTTGTTTGGTTTTCTTGCTGGGTAAATCTTTAAAGAATCCCTCTGATTGAGTTTCTTCGGCTTCATACCAATGATTTTCTAAAATCATACGAGCTAACTTTTGACGGTGCTCTAACTGTTTTATAGAATCTATGCGATAGTGATAATAGAGCCAGCTGATGAGTCCGCATACAAAAAAAGCAGTGAGAATACTGCTCCAAAAGTATGGCGTATGCAGTTGATAGAAAAATGTATCTAACTGAACTGTTTGCCAATTCACCGATTGTAACGTTCTCCAATGAAAAGGGAGTAGAACGACTAGAAAAACTATCAGCAATGAAATCAGCACAAAATGATAGACCAAGTCCTTATCGTTGGCTTTGATTCGCTTTCCTCTGTCATGAAGCAATGGCATAAAAATCCTCCTTTCCATCTATCAAAATAATTGTGTATTGTAGATACGAGCCTGTTTATCAAAAGTTGGTTGAGAAATGGCTTCATATTTCCGATAAGCGATTCGCTTTTCAAAGCGTAAATCTTTTTCTTTCGGATAATAATGACGTCGATAGAGCGTGTGTCCTAACAGTTTTTTCGCTTCTTTTGTCAACGGATAGAGATAGCGAAACATGCGTCCATTGATTTTCTCAATCCCTTTGTATTCGCAAAATGCCTGGGAAAGCCAATGCTTTTTCTCTACCTGTTCAAAACGAGCATTTTCCTCTAATAAAAGGCGAGCACTTCGAGGGTGTATCTTTTCCCATGACTGTTTATCACGATAGACACTTGTCTTGAAATACCCGCAGTAAAAGAAGTTGGACGCTTGATAGACATAGCCACATTTTCCCTCAATTCCATCTGCCAATGTATATAAAAAATGACAGTCCGTATGTTCTTTCAACCACTTAATTAGAGCTGAAAGAGCTTGACTGCCAAAATAATTGGTTTGATTCATTTCTGGAAGAAAACACATCTTTCCAATTTCTAAATAATCTGTGGTTTGAAGGGAACTGTCGGGAAAGAGTTTGCGTATGGTTTGTAGGGGTTGCGTACCCCAGCCTAATTCCACAACGCCTAATAATTTTTCTTCTGAAAAAATCCCTAGAAAGTATTTACACAATCTAGGGAGTATCTTTGAATAATGGTATTGCCGAATAAAAGAAATGGCTTCATCTTTCGGAATTTCTTTCAAAATCAATGGTGTGTTTGTCATAAGCAACACCTATTTTTCACTTTCGGACGCTTCTTTTTTATATTTCTGATGAGGTTTTGTCTGTCCTTTTAATACAAGATCGTCTGCTTTCACGTACCAATCAACGTCTGCCCCTCGAAAAGTAGCCGTCGCTACGGTATCTGCCACAGGATTGATTAATTCCACTTCTGCGTTGTAGTCAAATTCTTTCAAAGGAACAGAAGCGGGGATACTGACTTGTATCATGCGTCCTTGTCCTTTTGATTTTAAGTCATAGGTACGTTCTTTAATTTCTTCGGAAACCGAACCATCTTCATTTTGAATACGAACCTCACGACGTAAAGCGGAAAATTTCAATGTGCCAAATGTCTGGTCTTTTTCAATCACAATACCTTCTGCTAATCTCATATTTTTTCACCTTTCCTTTCTTAAGCTTTCACCATATCGTCTGCGTGCATAATGTAATTGGTAAATCCTCTATTGCCAATTTTATAACCTTCTGCGGTAATACGTGGGTTGATGAGTCTGACTTTTTCGTCGGATTCAAAATGTTTCTCGCCAGCTTCGGAGGGAAGAATGACAACAATATCATCTGCTCGTTGAATCGTTGAGTATAAATTGTAGCTACGAGAGAGAATAGTTGGTCTGCCATTGACTCGACGTTGTTCAATATTCCCTTCACCAGCATATTCTAATTGACCAAATGTTTTTTCCATATTGGGAATGACATATTTTAATTCCATAAGTGTATCGTTCCTTTCTCACATAAAATATTTTTGGCTTACTTTATTCATTTAAAAATTTGTTAGTATCACAACCTTTCAAAGCATAAAAAATAGACGCTCATTATGAACGTCTATCATTTAAATGAATATTGAGTTTAGAATTCCATTTCGAATTTAATCAGGTCTGCTTAGGTGCAAATACTGCACTTTTATTGCACTTTTTATTTTTTTAAATATAATTTATTCGATTTTATACGTTTCCAAAATCCTTGATATTACAGCATTTTCGCTTATATGCCATACCCTTAAAACAGAGTGGGAATAAAGAGTTAGAATAATATAAAAACCATGAAAACAATCAATATCTTATTAGATTGTTTTCATGGTTTTTTCTAATTTAATACTTTTCATGCAACTTTGTCTATTTTTTTTAATATGAATTTCCCATTTAAAATGATAGCAACAACTCCACATTTGGGATGTATAATTCACCCACACCAAAAATTATAAATCTCAAACTAAAAAAGCACTTAAGCCGCTTCCATCAACTTCTTAAAAACAAGATTATCTATCTCGTCTTCAAAAGTTGCCGAATCGCTAGCTTAAGTACTTTTAGTTATTACATTGGAGATACTTTGATTTGATCTTTAAGTGCCGCTAAATTCGCGACGTTTATATGACCTGTTTTTGTTTCCATCGCGTTTAACATGCCGGTAACCATACCATATTGCAGAATTTCTTCATCGGATAGATTGGCATCTAAAGCAAAGGCTAAACCTGCAATTGTCGAGTCGCCCGAGCCAACTGGATTTACCACCTCAATTTTTGGTATTTCCACTCGATAAAAAGTAGCATCATGTTTAACGATGGCCCCTTTTGAACCCAGAGAAACAACAATCCACTCAACTCCTTCAAAAATCGCACTTGAAAGAATTGCTTTCACATTTTCTACATCATCAATCACTAATTCTTGACCGATTAATTCAGCAATTTCCTCTGTATTTGGTTTAATTAAAAAGGGTTTATCTGCGCTTTCTAAACTTGCTTTAAGGCTCGCACCAGAAGTATCTAGTAGCGTTTTAACGCCGTATTTTTTTGCAAGTGTTAGTAAATGACGGTAATAATCGACTGGTATCCCTTTAGCTAAACTACCAGACAATGTCACTAATGATGCTTTTTTCAGTAATTCATTTAATTGGCCTTCAAAATCGGCTAGTTCTTGAGCAGAAACAGTTGGTCCTGCTTCTAGAATTTCTGTTTGTTTGCCATTATCATGTAAAATGGCAATCGAATTACGTGTTTCTCCGGCAATTTTAGAAAATTGATGTTGGATTCCCTCATTATCTAGTTGCTCCGCAATAAATGCTCCGTGGTGTCCGCCTAAAAGACCGGTCGCTAATACTTCACCCTCTAATTCGTGGATGACACGTGTGACATTTAAACCTTTTCCTCCCGCAGTTTTACTGACAAGAGGGACACGATTTACCGTGTCAATTTTTAATGTTTCTAATGGATAAGAAATATCAATAGAAGGATTCATCGTTACTGTTACAATCATTTTTTACTTTCGCACCTTTCGTTAATTTTCAGCAGTCCGTACATGGGTAATCTTGTAACGGAATTGATCGGCACGAGCCACACTTAATGTAAACTCAATAATTTCATTTTCAGAATTATAAGTTGTTCGAACTAAGTTTAATACTGGTGCACCTTCAGCAATTGCTAATTGTCTCGCATCTTTTGCTTTTGAAATACTCGCAAAAAATTCTTCATTGGCTACACGAATTTGTTGTCCAAAATCTTGCGAAAATAAATCGTATAATGGTTTTTCTTCTAACATTTCTTTTGTTAGAGCTAAGAATTTTTTTAAAGGTAAATACGAACGCTCGACCATCATTGGTTGACCATCTGCCGAACGTAAGCGTTTTAATTTAATTAATTTTTCTCCCAAAGTCACGGATAACTGACTCGCTAAATATTTATTTGCTTCAATAATCACAAATTCTAATATTTTTGTTTCTGGTAATTTTCCTAATGAAAGCATCTGCTCCGTAAAACTATAACTTCCCGCCAAGTTGGTTACTTGTTTGCTTAAATCTGAAACAAAGGTCCCTTTGCCGTGTTGACGATAAATATAGCCTTGTTTTTCTAATTCTTGTAAAGCTAAACGAACGGTTGTCCGGCTTAAGCCATAACGGCTAGTCAATTCTCGTTCAGATGGTAACATATCATTTGGTTCCATTTCCATCTCGATTTTTTCTTTTAATAAATCGACTAATTGATTATACAACGGTTGTTTACTTAATCCTTTTTCCATTTTTCCCACCTCATTTCCTCAACTGATAACTGGTTACTACCACGTTATAAGAGTACTATGAATCCGCCTTCTTGTCAATGTAATCTCTAGAAATATAAACAAAAAAACAAGTCCCCTGGAGTTATTAATTCCAGAAAACTTGTTTTTTTCATAAGGAGTTTTTTTACGCCTCTTCAATCTTTGGCGCAAATTTATTAACTAAAAAGAAGACGGTTGTGCCGACTAAGATAATCCCAATGGCTAAGTAGAATGCATAGATCATCGAGCCTGTCATATCGGTAATTTTCCCGGTTAATGAAGGAACGATTACCGAAGCAGTCATCCCAAAGAAGTTAAAGACACCATACGTAGTTGCAATACTCTTTCTAGATGCAAATTGACTGAGCCAAGAAATAATAATTGGTTCAACAGCTAATTTACCGAAGAAACCATATAAAATAATCCCAATAATCACAAATGATTGTGATGTCGTTTCAATCATAAACAATAGCATCGCTGCTGCCATTAATTCCAAGCCAATAATAATTGGTACTTTTTTTTGAGGGATCATATCTGCTAAACGACTAAAAACTAACGCACCCGGAATCGCTGCAAAGAATACCAGTGACGATACTAAACCAATCGCTGTTCCTTCGAATCCTCGTTCCGTTTCTAAGAAATTCGGTAACCAGGTATCAATTAAATAATACGTGTATAAAGTAGAGAAGTACAACACATACGCTGCAACCATTTGTGGACGGAATAACTGTTTGAGCAAGGAGTCATTACTTTTTGCTTCTTTAGTTTTTACTTCAATTACTTTTTCTACTGGCTTCACTTTATCATTCTTAATAAACTTTATAAAAACTACTACCATAATTGCAATTAAAGCTACTGTTATCCAGATGAGTGATTGCCAAGGTAAAATTCCTTTCCCAACAAAGTAACTTGATGAAATAAGACCTAATCCACTACCTACAGCCGTTCCACTGTTAACAATTGCTGTCGCTAGACTTCGCCTGTTACTTGGTACATATTCGGCTGTCAATGAGTAGGCGACACCATAAAACGTCCCACAACCAAGACCGGCTAAGATGCTACCTGTAAACAAAACTGGCAAGGTCGTTGATAAAGCAACTAACGATGTTCCTAAACCAAAAATAATAAACCCTGGGATAAGAATCATCTTTTTCCCTAATTTATCAACAAGCAAACCTGAGGGAATCTGCATTAATACATAACCCAAAAAGTAAAAACTTGAAATATTTCCTAATTGTGCATTGCTCGCACCACCAAAGTAGTCACTAATAATCGGATAGATGGGCGTTAAGACTGTGCGATAAATCCAAATCACAACCCACCCAACGGTTAAAATAGCAACGATTTGTTTCCAATACGGTATTGTTTTCTTTTCTACCAAAAGGAACCACCATTGGATCGGATTGACACATAGATAAAGCCACATAGCCTTTTTGCGCTGCTTTTTTCACGTAATAAGAAAGTGCACCACTATGACCGGTACGTGAAATACCTACAAAAGCTAAGCCTGATTCTTCAACCATTTCTAATGCGTAATTTAATGCTTGGTTACAAACGTATTGCCCCATGCCGTTATCACCATGCACAATTCCTGTTGAAGGACCTGTTTTTTCAAAAGTAATTTCCGGATTTAAAGTCACGCCACCTTTAGCAATGCGCTCAGCATAATAGTCTACTCGTACCGCTCCATGAGAATGAATGCCACTAGCATCTGCAAAAACTAAGTGACGGGCCGTTTCTTCCGCGTAAACGTCTGACAAACCCGCTTTGATTAATTTATTTTTGATTAATTCGTGTAACTTTTCAGGTTGAACCACTGTAATTTCTGTCTCATGCATTTTTTATTCGCTCCTTAAATCTGAGGGTCTCGATTACAATCTTTTGATTAAACATAAGCTAACTCTTCTTCACGACCGACTGCATAAGCTGCTTGTTGCACATATGAGCTCATGAAAATGTAATCGCCTTTTTCGACTGCGAACCATTCGTTATCTAAGTTGTACATTCCTTTACCACTTAATAAGTAAGCACCGTGTTCTTGGAAGTGTGTCTCAACATAAGCATGACTCGCTCCTGGCTTGAATGTCAAAATGTGTAAGTTCATATCAAATGCTAAATCTGCTGGTAAAAATTCGTAATACAATACATCCTTCATACCTTCATATTCAATTGGCGTTAAATCTTTAACGTTACCAATGACTGCATAAGGTTCGTGTCCTTCTAATGGTTCGTAACGTTTTTTATATAGGAAAACTTCTGTATTTTCTTTTTGAGCATTTTTCATGAACATTTTTACACCAGCTGGATAATACGCATAACCGCCTGTTTCTAGTGTGTGCTCTTCTTTGCCATCAGTGACTGTTAATTTGCCTTCAACAACATAAATCATTGTTTCTACACCATCGCCACCAAAACCTGTTTCATGTGCCCCGCCTTCTAAAAATGTTGCAATATAATCAACAAAGTTCGCACCTAATCTTGGTGATCCTAAAATTGAAATTTCTACGTTGACGAATCCAGGGATTGTATTTTTTACTAAGCCATCATGCGGTAAAATTGCATAATTGTCCTTTTTAATAATTGCTCTTGATGTTAAAATTTCATCTTGGTAACCCATACGGTTATTTTTGTAACCCATAGTCACGTCTCCTTCTTTCTGTTCATCTTTGGTTGTTTGATTTTATTTGTGAAAGTACCTTTTACAGTTGTACTGTTTCACAAATCCTCTCTTAACCTTCTATTTCATTGTAAGCGGTTCATGGCCGTTCGTCATTGTTCATTAGTTACAAATAACTCTTTCGTTTTGTAACTTTGTGACGTAAAATAATAAAAATGAAGGGTTAGAATAGATTCAATAACTTAAAATCAGGAGGAGTCCTATGTTTAAAAAGAAGATTTCACAAATTTTAACCGATACAATACCAACAATTGAAGCAACTATTTATACATCTGAAAATATTTCAAAAAATCCAATTATTTATTTACATGGTGGTGGACTCGTTTTTGGCCAGCGTGACGATCTGCCAGAAGCTTACTTAACTTTATTAACCGATACCGGCCATCCAGTCATTACACTCGACTATTTACTGGCGCCAGAAGTCAAATTGCCTCTTATCTTAAAAACGTTGAAAAAAACACTTGAATCAATTATTTTACAATTGCCAGATTGGAGATTTTCAAGTGACTACCATTTAATGGGACGATCAGCTGGTGGTTATTTAGCCTATTTGTTAACTAAAGAAGGCTTCAAACCTAAAAACATGATTCTATTTTACAGTTATTATACCTTAGAAGTACCGAATTTCCGCCAACCAAGCCCTGCGTACTTAAAGTTCCCACGCGTTGAACCGATGGATTTGGAAGCGCTCATCGAAGCCCAACCGATTGTTGCAGGAGAAATGACTAAGCGCTATCCCATTTATTTATCTGGACGACAATTTGGTAATTGGTTACCGCGAATTTTACCTTCGTTACGCGATATTCCAACGTACTCCCTAACCGAAGAGAATTTACAACAATTGCCACCGACAATTTTAATTCATAGTACCGATGATTCCGATATCCCCTATGATTTGTCGGCAACTGCCGCCAACTTCATCCCGCAAAATAAATTCCTGACTATTATAGGAAGTGAACATGATTTTGACCGTCAAGTCAGCGAAGAGACACTGGATATTTACCGACAAGTAATTGATTTTATCGAAGAAAACTAAACAGGTTGTATATAAATAAAAATAGAGGAGGCTGACCCAAAAGTCTCTTTTTAAAGAAAAACAAGTATTCTGAAATGAGGTAACTCATTTCAGAATACTTGTTTTTTGATATCCTTTCGGCTCTTTCTAAATTTTCTTAAATTTAAGAGCATTAACACAAACCCTAACTCTTGTGTAATCTTATCTTTTCCTCTTACAGAGAATCGATTGAGCGCCAAATTAGCCTTCAAGTTTCCGAAGGCTGATTCCACGTCTATTTTTCTTTTTCGGTAAATATCCCCCGGGACATCCCTTGTTAAGAGCTCCCTTGCGTGAGCTTTGAAATATTCCCAGTTACCATTTCTTTGAATAACTCGGTTTTTAGCACTTGTTGAGCGTGTCCACAAATTTCTTACAGGACAATCAAAACAAGACTCACATTCATATATTTTAAGTTGTCTTTTGACCCCATACTTATCTGTACGAGTAGAATAATTTCTAAATTTCACTTCTCTATTATTGGGACAAGTGTAAGTATCTGCCAGCTCGTTATAAGTCCAGTTGTCAGTAATGAATGGATTTTGTTTATATTTTTTCGTTTGTTCTTTCTGATACATCGTATATGTAATCAACGGCGTTCTTTCAAACTCATCTAAAATGACTTGATAGTTTTCTTCGCTGCCTAGATAATAATTCATTTTAACAAAATATTAGTCAGCTATATCATTTGACACAGAGCATATAAAACAAGTTTTATAGATGATTTCTTTGCGGCATCTACACACTTACATGCTTAGG
Organism: Enterococcus eurekensis; assembly: GCF_042654605.1. NCBI lineage: Bacteria > Bacillati > Bacillota > Bacilli > Lactobacillales > Enterococcaceae > Enterococcus > Enterococcus eurekensis. Next base: position 91,011 of record NZ_JBHSGT010000043.1, on the reverse strand, counting down.
CGCTTCCAATGAAGAAGGATTTCGATTTAAACAACTAACTTAGCTTTATTTGAATCTCTTGAGGAGAGTAGGCAACGACTAATGAAAAATCCAAATTATTAATATCTTTCCAATGTTCCTTGGACATTAAATTATCCGTTATTAGATATACGAGTTTTTCAGTTTCTGGTTCTCCTTCATTTAATAACATCGTAAGAGGCAAATGAAGGCCATTACTAAAATTCCCTGTCACTAGCATTGCTTGATTAATGCTATTTTTTGCATGTTCTTCATTTCTTTTTTCAATTGTCACAACGGCAACTTTCATTTGAGTATTTTCAATTTGATAGTTCTTTATATCATCATTATAGTCTGCTACTAATTGATTAGCTTCTTCTTCCGTCAACAAATCAAAATCAATCACTTTTATTTCTGTACTCGCATTGTGATCAAATTGAACCCAATGATCTTTCTCAAATACTTCAACAACAGGCTCTATATAGTTTTTATTAATATGCCAAATATTATAAAAACTAACTGAAAGAATCAAAATGATAACGCTGATTACTGTCTTTTTCATTTAACCACCTCTTTAGAGACCGCTGTATTGATAATTTCACCACCACTAATTTCTATAATTTCATCAGCTAAGAAGTCTAATTCCTCTTTATCATGTGAGGCAATTAATATCAAACTTCCTTGTTTACTATACATTTTTAAAAGCTCAAGAACAATTTTTTTCGTTTGCTCATCTAATGCATTTAGAGGTTCATCCAGAATGATTAACTCTGGATTTTCAAATATAGCCATAATAATGCCTAGTTTCTGTCTCATCCCTAAAGAATATTTCTTCACCTTTTTTTTATCTTTAGGATCTAATCCAAAGGTAAGCATCAACTGCTCCATCTCTTTTTTTTTCGCAATATTTTTAATAGCCGCTAGTGATTGTAGGTTTTTCCAGGCAGAATAATTTTCAATAAAACCTGGAGTTTCGATTAGAGCTCCTATGCTTCTGGGAAATGAAAAGTCTTTACCTAATTCTTCATTATCAATTATAATTCTCCCCGCAGTTGGGAACGTAAGTCCGCATAGAAGCTTCATAAGGACCGTTTTTCCTGCCCCATTCTTCCCGCGTAAACCATAAATTTTACCACTATGCAATTCTAAATTGATGGCATTCAAAATTAAATGGCCTTTGATTTCCTTCGTCACATTTTGAATTTCAATATTCATTTTTTTCTCCTAACTGAAAATCTCCCATTTTTTAGACCCAAATACAAGAAAAATTATTACAGGGGTTATCATAAATAAATAATATAATGAGTCTGTAAAAACAGAAATTCCTCCTTGATTTAACCAGCTTGTCCGATAAATCATCAACAAGTTACCTATCAAAAATACACTCTTAAAATAAACAGAACTAATTAATAACAATAAAATCGCTACTATCGTTAAATTAAACCCAATTAAGAAATTAAGGCCTATTCCTACGACACCAATGACACATAATAATAGCGGAATAAAGATGTAAAGATACAGTTTGAAATCAGCCGTAAAATTATTCAATAACGAAAAGTCAAAGATTCTACCGTTCAAGTAATCTATATGAATGACAGAACTTTTACTCACGAAACGATTCAATAAAAATGTAACTATGTAAAATAAATACACTTGAAAAAAAACCAAATAACAACTAGTTACTAATTGACTAATCATCCAATATTCTTTTTTAGTATAACGAATAATGATATTGAAGTTTGAAGCTTTACTCTCTTTATTAACGTAACTTAAAGCATTGAATAAAATATAAAATACCAAAAGAATCAAGCTGTGTGGAATGGTAAAGATCGAGCGACTATCTACATATTGGAATGACGGTAGTCCCCTAAAAAAGTAAGCTAAGTGATCATACATCGATGGACTGCCTAACTCTGGGTTCTTAAATAAAAATTCTGAAAAATTCAAAATAGCTAAAAATAGAATTGGAAAAAAGCTATAGAACTTAATGACCATACTTCGTTTTATTTCAGAATAAATTAAATTTATTGTTTGTCTATAGGTCATAAAAATCACACCTTTTTATTTGATCCGTTCGCACGATAGTTAATACGCTCAATGATAAAAAAATGATCGTTAGCAATATTTGAATAAAAAGAATATACGGTACTGTGAATTTGGAATAATCAATTCCAAAAACACGATATAAAAATTGTACGTGTGGCGGTTGCTTTAAGTCCCAAATAATTAACGCAATGATAATAACTATGCCGTATATTGAACGGTGAAATATCCACCGAGAAAAAAGTAGTACCGTAAAATTAATCATTAGAAAATTAACAAAACACAAAATGAAAATAATTTGGATCGTCAGGATATTCCATTCTTTTGCCATTCCTGTTATAGCCATGAAAACGCTATTTTTTTCTTGCCAATTAACAATACTTGATGTGTAACGAACATATGTCAGATAATTAGCGACGCTAACTACCACTGCTAAAATAATCGAAAATAACATACCAAAAATCAACTGATGGACAAATAATTGTTTTCTATTTTCCATACGAATCAAAGTATTTACTTGAAAATCAGATTCAATTATAATCGCAAAAAAAATAGTAAACGGGAGAACAATAAAAATCCCCATTTGATTGGCTTTAAACAAGTTCACATATCCATCAGCAATTGAGTAATTTAATTGATTAAACTGAAATTGTCCAATTTTATATAATGACATCAAATAATTTGCGAATAACGACACTATTATCGTCCCAAGAAACAATAGCGGTTTATCAATTACTCTATTTAAAAATCGTCGAGTCACTAATTTCATTAACCTCATCCTTTTTTCTTTCTATATGCTGACATCACTGGATAAAAGGAAAACAGAATCATTATAAGTGTTACAATCGATGATTTCAGAAAAGTTACTCCAATATCAAGCCCTTCTGAATAAGGCTTGATAAAATTCGTTGGGCCAAAAGCCTCAAAATTAAAGATACTTAAAACTGTTATTAAAAAGAAATTCATAATAAATGGGGAGAATAATACAATAAACTCATACTCGGCAATAAAAGCAATGGATAAGCAAAAAGTGGCATACAATCCCCCGATAATAAAAATTAGGACAAAATAAAAAAGATTAAAAAGAAGGGGATGCTCAACAAATAATTGAGAAAAAATTCCTGTATCCAAGATAGGAAACATCGAATCACCTATTTGTATCGGACTCATGGGGAAAACATTCATATACAAAAAAAGATTAAAGATAGCTGGAAAAACTGCGGCAGATCCTCCCGTTAAAAATAATACACACCATTTAATAAAAAGATAATTGGATTTTTCCATTCGAATGTATATCGTATTCACGTATTTAGATTTAAGGTCTCGGTACATCGAAGCACCATAAGGTAATGCTGCCAATAATGGAATGATTATAAAATAATAATAACTTTGAACGCTAGAGGGGTTTCCACCCATCCAAATGCCAAATAAAATACTGGGGGATTTAAAAATATTTGTTTCCGAATGACTGAGTAACATTTTCCCAAGAGGCATATATTCAATAAAGTGCCACAAGGCTAGTCCACCACCCAATATCAGCGAAGCAATAAATTCTTTTGAATAAAAACCTCTTCTTAACTCAACTTTAAATACATCTCTCATTCTTCCAACCACCTAGTGACTATTTTTACTTTATATAACTGATTCGATTCACCAAATATTTGACCTTTTGAGTCAACCATGAAAAAAATTTCATTGTTAACCGATTTCAAAGATTTTTCATCAACAACAAACGCTAAAAAAATTGTCTTGTCCACTCCTGAATCTAACAAAATCGTTCCATCCTTCGAAAATGGATTTGACAACATGGCCTCTTGAGTTGGAAATTTTTCTTTTTGATTACTTAAAATTGTTGCTGAATTTCTAAAGAAAACAAATGGTTCAGTTGAATTGTTTTTTAATTCTAATTCAATGGTTAAATAAAAATTATCTCCTAATAGTGTATTATTTTCATCCATTTCAATATTGTCATATAGATACTCTTCTTTACTTACTTTCGGGATATTAAAAAGTTTTTTCGAAAGCGTTGCCTCTATTACTTTAATGGATAGTTCTGCATTCTCATAATTCTGTTTCATTTCAATGATATTCATATCACTCGTATCGAACTTCAAATTATCAGGGGTGTTTTTTAAGCTTGAAATTTGATTCGATTCATATTCATTTTTGGGTTTGGGCATAAAATTATTGTTATTGTTGAAAAAATAAACCAACCCTACTAATAGAATGCTTACTAGGCCAAATATATAAGTGAATAGTTTTTTTCGCATAAATTTCTCCTATATCTGCATGATTAAAAATTTACTAACATATCTCATTTTATTTGTTACTTAATCAAATACTGTCTGGACTCCATAACATTTTAACGTGTGAACAATTTGGACCTACAAATAATCCACCGTATCGATAACCGTTTTCATAAACATAATTGGAGATATACTTAGCTTGCCCCTTAGCCAATGTGTAAGCCCCACCCCATCCTTTTGAACCATACATAGTTCCGGAAGCAGTTGCGGCATATGCTGTAACTGTATAACTACCATTGGATTGATCATTATACGAATACATTGATGACGCATCCGTTTTAGATCTAATAGGAGTAGGCAAATCACTACCGTCTCCATTGTAGTATCGATCAAAACGAGTATCTGTGTGATTATTCGCAAAAACAGTAGGGATGGGCGAATTCAAAATGATTGTTGAAATACCTAGGATAGATAAAATAATCATGAATACTTTTTCTTTTTTCATTTACTAATCTCCTCTGTAATATGTTAGCAAATTTTAAATTAACTATACTCCTCAAATTTTAACAACGCAATAATTTTTTAGTTTATTAAACAACAAAAAAATAAATCGATTATAAAAAACGTTGACTACATATTTATAAAGGAGTAGTATCTACCTCAAGTTGATCGATTTTTATTTGTAGTTAAATTTTTAAAAAAAGTAGTTGGAAGGGATAGATAAACATATGAAAAAAAATAATCCTCTTGTTTTAAAGGTATTTCTTGGATTTGCAATTATGATTGGATTAGGGATAACATCGACAAATTATGCATCCGCTAATAATCATACAGATACTCGCTTCGCTCGATACAGTACTGGTGATGGTGGAGACTCTGTAACTTCTCCTCGATCAAAAACTGACCTTACATCAATGTACGCATATAATGATCAATCTACTCTATACGTGTACTTACGACCTGTAGGGAGCTATGGCGGTTCTACTTTTTATACGAATCAAGTAGCAAGTGGATATACTTATTTAGGTGTTGGAAGCGCTAAATATATCAGCAATTATGTACGAGAAACAGTCGATGCCAATGGGAAATCAAAACCAAGCTATTCACATGCGGCTTTTCTAATCTCACCAGGGTCTCATTCAAAAACTTGGATTAGTTTCTTATGGAGTCCCGACAGCGTTTAACAAAATAACATAGATACGAATCAATCAACGATTGTTTTAAGAAAGTATAGGTGCTATAAATGAAAAAAAATCTATTAGCCATAACTATGTTCATGATTATTATTTTTTTTATTTTCGGTATAATTGTTTACAAATCCGACATTCTACCGAAAATGGGTACAGATTTCTCTGAGCAATTAAAGCATGAAAGTGAATCTAAAACGCTCAGTACAACCTCAAATCGGACAAAGACCATTTCAGAAAACCAAATTCTTGAAAATGAAGATTTCACTTTCTTAGTTGAGTCCTCTATCATTTCCAAAAAAATTAATCATCTTAATCATGTTGATCCTAAATACTATGTTTTATCAGATGTTGAAGTAGATGGGGATAATACCTTTCTTGACAATCATTCTTACTTAGAAATTGGTGTGACTATAACAAACACGAAGGATAGCGATTATACGATTGAATTGGCGAATATATCTCTCTTTACCGAAAAAGAACAGGAATTGTTCAATGTCACAGATATTTCTCTTACTAGTACAACAAAAGATATTGAAAAAAAAGAAAGCTTTAAGCTAACTTTAAAGCCACAAGAAAGAAAAAAAATCTACCTAGGATACGTTCTACTCGATAGTGAGTATGATTCCCTTAAAGATAATTTATATATTTTACCTGATTTGAATGGTGTTGTGGCAATGGACCCACAATACTTAACAAAAGTTAAACTTGATATTAAGGAGAATTAATCAATGAAGAAAATGATTTCCTTAGAAATAAAACGAGCACTATTCAATAAAAAAATGCTGATTTCTCTGATTGTCGGAATGCTAATTTCAGGTCATCAAATTTGGCTCTACTTGCATACAAATGATGTCGGAAATATGAAGCAAATGGTAGGCTACTTTGAAGAGCAAGCAATGGATGCACCTGACTACTTATGGAGCGCCTGGATAGGTGAATCAGGTATGTTATTTAACGGATTTTTGTTTTTTTTGATCTTACCACTTTTAGCTGCATTTCCACACGGTAATTCTTACATGTTAGATGAGAAAAATGGTTACCTAAAAAGTGTTTTTACACGAACAAAAAAGAAAAATTACTATTTTGCAAAATGGATAGCAACCTTTTTTTCAGGTGGATTAGCTGTCATTATTCCCTTAATTTTAAATTTTCTTTTTTTTATGACCCTTTTTCCAATTATAGGGCCGTATCCTGAGACCGCTCATGCTGGAATAACAGATATTAGCACGTTGTCACACTTATTCTACTCCACTCCTTTTTTATATGTCGGACTCTTTTTTATTATCATTTTTATTTTCGCTGGAATTTATGCCACTCTAAGTTTAATTGTCACCTTTTTTACAGATTATTCTTTTATTATTTTTTCATTTCCTTTCCTAATCATTCTTTTTGGAACAATGATTCTAGATTTGGCAGATCTATCCTTTTTAAGCCCACAAGAATTTCTTTACCCTTTTCAAGCAAAGATTAGTCTCCCGCTTCTTGTATTAGAAATGTGCTCATTTCTAATACTGTCTCTATTTAGCTATTTACACTTCGGAATGAGAGGAACAGATTAGTGAATCAATTAAAAACTCTTTCTTTTTATCTTAAGAACGTTCAACGTTTTTGGATATTTTTCTCTTTATTAATTGTCTATCTATTGGGTAGTTTAGCGACTAGTATTTTTTTTATTATTAATCGATCACAACGTGAGTTACTTGAATTTTCATTAGCTGATAGCTTCATATTGATCGGTGAACCTTATATTCATGGTTTCATCGTTACCTTTCCGTACGTGATAACATTATGTTTTTTGTTCTTTCAAAACTTTAATTCTCACCATGTCTTAAGTTTTAAAAAAAGACAGACATTATGGTATCAACAATCATTTATCATTGTTACTTCGAGTCTTTTATGGACGCTATTAATAGGATTTCTCGTATTTATCCTTTCATTTCCTTTTGTCACGACGTCAATGAATTGGGATAGTATGAATAGTTTCTTCTTTTTTAAAACAGGAACATTACTAGATATTTCTTTTGTTATAGTTGCTACACTCACTCTGTTTACCATCTGGATTTCTCTATTATTTATAGGTTCAATCTTTCTATTGATTTATTGGTATACAGACTCATTTATGCTCTGTTTTTTCTTCAGCCTACTCTTTTTAGGATTAATGCAGCTTTATTCTTTTTTTTCTTATCACTCTTTCATAGATCAAACAAGGTTTGCTTATAAACAAATACTCACTTTCATTTTCTGCTTAGTTATGTTCTATGGATTCGCACACTTAAAAATAATTACTCGAAAGGATTTTCATGAATAGATATCGGTTTTTTCAATCTCGAATACTTTCAATTTGGTATTATTATTTGATCACAGCATTATTCACAGGAATTAGTTTCTTTCAGCTGGTAAAAACACCTCACCTAAATAAAATTTCTTTAGGTGATAGCCTCGTTTTCTTATTTCTAGGGATTCAGCCTATTGAAAATATAGGGATGCTAGATGTTTTTAGAATTCCTCTTTTGTGGTTAAGCTTATTTATTTTTATCTTTTATTCTATAAATATCACCATTCGGCCTGCAACAGGAACATTGAATTATTTGCTGTTTTTTTCATTTAAAAAACGAGTCTCCTTTTGGTCATTTAAAGTATTATTAACATTCTCCACTGTTTTTATCCACTTTTCCGTTATTTTACTTACTTCAATATTATGTGTTTTGATAAGCGGGAACTTTTTTTCTCTTACGCCAACACAAAGTTTTTCAGAGTATTTTATAGGCGCAAGCTCTTCTTTTTCGAATGTTTCGATTTTTACTAATGTTGTGTTTATCCCTTGGTTAATTTGCAGTACTTTAGCTCTACTTGAATTATTAGTTACTTACTTTTGGGGTGAACTTCAAAGTTTTCTTTGTATCATTGCTTATCTAGTTATTTCAGCTTTTTTCACTTCACCTATTTTTCTAGGGAATTACTTAATGCTTTTAAGAAATAATGTTATGACGTCTTCACTATCCACTACTCAAATAAACAGTTATACTGGTCTACTCATCTCTATATTTTGTCTTTGTTTTTTTTATGTGATTGGATGGAATAAAATCAAAAAATGGGATTACACGGTATGAATGAAAGGGGAAAAAATGAAAATTATTATAGATGATGTCTCAAAAAATATAAAGAAACTACCTATTATTACCAATGTTTCGCTTCATTTAGAAAGTGGGAAAATTTACGGACTTCGAGGGAAAAATGGCGCCGGAAAAACCATGTTACTTCGTCTGATATGTGGTTTAGTCTTGCCTACATCAGGGAAAATTACGATTGATAATCTGGAACTGGGTAAAGATCTCTCTTTTCCAGATAGTTTAGGTATTCTAATTGAGAACCCTGGATTAATCACAAATTATTCTGGTATAAAAAATTTAATGACACTCGCTTCTATCAAAGATGAAATCGATCAACATACGATAATAGACTTAATGAATTACTTTGATTTAGATCCAAATGATAATAAAAAAGTTAAAAATTATTCACTAGGTATGAAGCAAAAAATCGGAATTATTAGTGCCGTCATGGAAAATCCCAAAATTATTTTATTAGATGAGCCACTTAATGGTTTAGACGAGGAGTCTACTCAAAAAGTCTTGGATTTATTAACGAATCGAAAAGAAAAAGGTGCCTTAATTATTGTGGCATCTCATGATAAAGAGGAATTGGACTTCTTGGCCGATGAAATAATTGAAATGAAAACTGGTAAGGTACTTAGACAATACGGAGTTGATAAAAATGCTCGATAAAAAAAAGAAAAGAATTGTCATGCTATCAATACTTAGCCTCTTCCTCTTATCCATATTATTTTTCAAATCTGTTATAACCGTTAATAATATTTATCGCCTACCCAAAGAAACGATTCATCAAATGAATGTACCTTTGAAAGTTCCTAAAAATACTAGTTTAGAATTCTATGTAAAGGATGCACATTTTATAGCATCTACAGAAGTCTCGCAATTCGCGCCTAATTTTTATGCACAATCAAAAGATAACGGACTATCGTATACCCTTATTTCAGTCACTCTAAGCGTGAATAATAAATCGGATAGCGAACAAAATATTGAAGCGTTAATGATGGCTATGCTTACGGTAAATGATACATACTCTAATGGTGTTTCTCTACCAACAATGCTTGAAGTAAATAACGGTGAAATAACCCAAAATATCGCTGCTCAACAAACCGATGAAATCACTTTATACTACGCAATCAACAAGAATAGCTTGAGTAAACAGACTTATAAGCGTCTATCTTCTCAAAATTTTTATTATACTTATCAGTTATCACCAGACGTCGAGAGGGTTCAATTGTTATTTAACTAATCGAAGAGAAAGACTTAGGTTGACTGACATTTCAACATTTTTAACCAAACAAGGGACCGCGACTATATCGCGATCCCTTGTTTGATTATTCCGTCTGTTCCCATATATTCCAGGGATATTCAGACGGCAATTTTGCCTCCACGTGTATTGGTTCTTTTTTGATTGGGTGTTCCAAGCTTAATGATTGTGCCCATAAAGCAATTTGTTGCCCAACTTTACTGGTCTTTTGACCATATTTTTGATCGCCATAAATTGGATGTCCCATGGCTGATAGCTGGACTCGAATTTGATGTGGTCTCCCCGTTTCTAATTGAACGGCAAGTAAGCTAAAGCCCTCTCGACTAGCCAATACTTGATAATTCAAAATGGCTTTTTTTGCACCTGGATGTTTACTTGAAACAACTGCTACTTGATTTTTTTGCGTATTTTTATATAGATAATCGGTTAACTGGTCCTTTTTTTGTTTTGGGACACCGTGAACGACTGCCCAATATTGGCGCTCAATCACTTGACGACGCATCATATCGGATAGACGTGATGCGGCTTTTGACGTTTTAGCAAAAACCATGGCACCACCAACTGGACGATCTAACCGATGCACCAAGCCTAAATAAACGTTGCCTGGTTTATCATCACGAACTTTTATCATTTGTTTTAAACCGGTTAATAAATCCAAATCACGACTACTGTCTTCTTGAACAGGAATATTTCGTGGTTTTTCGACCAATAAGAGATGATTGTCCTCATACAATATTGGCACTTTCATAAAATCCTTCTCCCTTAAGTATAATGTTTCAATCATATCACACTCAAAAGAGAAAGATAGGTTTCCCAATCATTTCACTAAACTTTAATATAACTATAACCTTGCGTTTGCAATTCGATTAAATCAAGAACCCCCGCCGGTACAACTTTCACTGTATCCGGTAATTTGTCTTCAGAAATTTTCTGTCCGCGTAAAGCATTACGGCAAGCGTGAAACACAATAGGGGTCGTTTGAATGAAGGCTTGGTTCTCTTCACTTAAATACCCTTGGACCGCATCGCTATTCGCCAAAATAATTACCGCTATCTCTTGTGTTTCTTTCAATAAATTTTGGACATTTCCTTTGACTCGTGGCCAACGGTTGACATCATCAATATGAAAAACAACTTTCACTTTCATCAAACCCCTTTACTTATTTTTTAATAATCATATTAATCGCTTGTTCGACTTTTTTGGCTTGTTCTTCTGGGTCTTTATCTGGATCAATAAAACAATTTTTTAAATTTTCAGCCATAATAATCCCCATCACTCGATCGATTCCCGAGCGAACCGCGCTTAATTGCGTAATAATATCAAGGCACTCTTGCTCGTCTTCAATCATTTTTTGAATGCCTCTTAATTGGCCTTCTGCTCGACGAAGGCGGTTCATAATTTTTTTGTTTTCTGCTTCCATTTCTTCACCCATACTTTCTGACCTTACCATACCGTATTTAGATGAATAAATTCAAGTTTGAGGCTTCACTGTCACCTAGATACGTTGCAACGCCACCATATTCAACAAAATCATATAATTCGGCTTTTTCAATTCCCATAATATCCATACTCATCGTACATGCAACGAATTTAACACCTAAGTCGCTTGCTTTACCAATCATGGTTTCTAATGAATCAACATTTTTTTCTTTCATAATGTGTTTCATCATTTTCGCACCCATGCCACCCATATTCATTGAAGAAATCGGCATTGATTGTGCCCCTTTAGGTAACATCATATCAAACATTTTCGCCATACCACGTTTTTTGATTGCACGTTTTTTCAGAGCACTTAGTCCCCAGAAAGTAAAGAAGATCGTCACGTTTTTACCCATCGCAGCGGCACCTGAAGCAATAATCATTGAAGCTAAGACTTTATCCATGTCACCACTAAAGACCACCATTGTTGCGCCATCTTTCGTTTCGTGAAGCACGCCTTCTTGCGCTTTAGATAAATCGGGTAGTTGTTGGTCTGTCGCTACTGCTTGGCCTTTTGTAATTAACGCTACCACTTGACTACCTTGAATATCTGTTGAAACTAAAGTATTTCCAGTATTTTTACACCAAGCAGCGATATCAGCACTAAAACCAAAGTCACTAACTTGAATGGATAATTGTTGCCCATTTTCCATGCGGTCAATTTCTTGTTTCACTTTTAAAATTGGACCTGGACATTGCAATCCACGAGCATCGACTTCAACTATTGCTAAATTAGAAACAGCAGCTGCAACACTAGCTGGAACTTCTTTGGTTGGTGCAGCAAGCGCAATATTTTTCAATTCATATTTTGCTTGTTTATAAGTTTTGTAGCCACCATCTAAGTTGCGTACATCAAAACCATGACTCATTAACACACGTGCCGCATTATAACCACGTTGTCCAACTTGACAATAAACATAAATTGTTTGATCTTTTGGCAATTCATCGACTCTTTGACGTAACTCATTCAACGGAATTGAAGAAGTATTTGGCAACAGACCGGCTGCTTGTTCAAACGATTCACGAATATCTAAGAAAAAGGCACCATTTTCTAAAAGGGCATCGACTTCATGCCATTGAATGATCTGAACTTTTCCGTTAATGATATTATCTGCAGTATAACCTAACATATTGACTGGGTCTTTCGCACTTGAATAAGGTGGTGCATATGCCAACTCAACACTTGCTAAATCAGAAGCTTTGGCGCCAAAACGCATCGCTGTCGCTATCACGTCTACACGCTTTTCAACCCCATCAATTCCAACTGCTTGCACACCTAAAATCTTCTCATCATTACCAAATAATAACTTCATATGAATTTGGCTCGCACCTGGATAATAACCGGCATGCGAATTTGGATGTAAATGAATGGCGTGATAAGCAATACCTTTTTGTTTTAAAAGACGTTCACTATTCCCAGTTGCCGCAATCGTTAATTCGAAAACTTTAGCAACCGATGTTCCCATTGTTCCTGGATAATCAATTTCTCCGCCATTTAAAACATCTGCCACTAAGCGTCCTTGACGGTTAGCTGGCCAAGCAAGTGGTACATGTGTTGCTTCTTGTGTGACAAAATCAGGAATTTCAATCATATCACCAATTGCATAAATGGAGTCTGCACTTGTTTGGAAATTTTTATCGACTTTGACACCACCACGAAAACCAAGTGTTAAACCAGCTTCCTTAGCTAAGGTGTTTTCTGGCGTTACACCAATTGAAAGTAATGTCATATCTGAGCGTAATACGCGACCACTTGTTAAAACTAAGCGACGGCCAGCTTCTTGAAACTCTTTCAGTCCATCGTTTAAAATTAAGTTTACGCCGTGTAAATTAATTTGTTGGTGAATTTGTTGAGCCATTTCAAAATCAACGTTTGGCATCACTTGAGGCGCCATTTCAACTAATTGAACTTGAATCCCAAGTTCTACTAAATTTTCCATCATCTCAAGACCAATAAATCCGCCACCAATAACTGTTGCCGTTTGGACATTATTTGCTTTAATGTATGCTTGAATCTGATCCATATCCGGAATATTTCGTAAACTGAAAACATTATTTGCTTGATCCAATCCATCGATTGCTGGAACAATTGCTTTTGCCCCCGTTGAAAGAATCAACTCATCAAAACTTTCGACATAAGTTTGTTTTGTTTGGTGATGATAAACAGTCACCGTTTTTTCAACTGGATCAATACTTGTTACTTCTGAGAAATTACGAATGTCTAAATTATATTGTTTTTCCATTCCTTCTACTGTTTGCAACAATAAATTGTCGCGCTCTTTGATTACGCCACCTACATGGTAAGGTAATCCACAGTTCGCAAATGAAATATATTCCCCTTTTTCAAATAAAATAATATTGTCTGTTTCACTTAAACGACGTAGACGTGTCGCTGCTGTCGCGCCACCGGCTACCCCACCAATGATTAAAATTTTTCGTGCCATCTAAATATCAAGCTCCCTTCAATTAAGAAATATACCTTACTAGGGTATATTTCGTCAATTACTTTTAACATTCAATTCGCAAATCAATCAACTTGACAAAAGGAATCAAACACGGTTTAATATACCCCGTAAGGTATTTAATCGAAAAGGAGCAAAACCATGTTTGGATTATTTCAAAAGATCCCTTCGATCTCTACTAAAGAGCTTGAGGGTCTATTAACAAGCAATATCACGTTACTTGATGTCAGAACACCCTCAGAATACCGTGGAGGGCATATCGCGAAAGCGAAAAATGTTCCATTAAATAAAATCACTACCTATTCAAATGCAAGCGACAAAGAAGTTTATGTCATTTGCCAATCCGGTATGCGTAGTAAAAATGCTGCAAAGCAATTAAAAAAAATGGGTTATCAACCAATTAACGTTCGTGGCGGTATGAGCCAATGGGCGGGAAAAATTAGAGGAGGAAAATAAATGAAAGTTATTATTGTTGGAGGCGTCGCTGGTGGAATGTCAGCTGCAACACGCTTACGTCGTTTAAATGAAGATGCTCAAATTATTGTTTTTGAAAAAGGACCATACGTTTCGTTTGCAAACTGTGGGTTACCTTATTATGTTTCAGGTGAAATTGCAGATAAAAGTAAATTACTTGTTCAAACACCGGAAGCATTACAAGCACGTTTTAGTTTAGATGTTCGTCCGAATCATGAAGTTCTTTCAATCGATCCAAAAGCAAAAACAGTCACTGTTCGACACGAAGGTAATACAGTAACTGAAAGCTATGACCACCTCATCTTGTCACCAGGAGCAAAACCTTTTGTTCCTCCAATTGATGGTTTATCAGAAGCAACGAATGCCTTTAGCTTACGTAATGTTCCTGACTTAAACCAAATTATGGACGTTGTTGAAAATCAAGCACCGAAAAAAGCAGTGGTAATCGGTGCAGGATTTATCGGTCTTGAAATGGCTGAAAACTTACATGCTCGTGGTTTAGAAGTAACAATTGTTGAAAAAGCACCTCATGTTTTACCACCATTAGATGAAGAAATGGCTGCTTTTGTTAAAAACGAACTTGAAAGCAATGGCGTAAAAGTAATTACTTCTCAATCAGCGAACGGTTTTAAAAATGCTGGAAAAACAATTATTTTAGAAGATGGTAGCGAATTAGAATCTGATTTAACCATTCTATCGGTTGGTGTCACACCAGAAAATACTTTAGCACAAACTGCTGGAATCGAACTAGGCTTACGTGGTGGTATTTTAGTTGATGAGCGTTACGAAACAAGCCAAAAAGATATTTATGCTGTCGGTGATGCGATTGTTGTTAAAAACCAAATTTCAGGTGAAGATGCCTTAATCTCACTTGCTTCTCCTGCTAACCGCCAAGGACGCCAAGTGGCTGATGTGATTTCAGGCATGAAACGTACAAATAAAGGTAGTATTGGAACAGCAATTGTTCGTACTTTCAATCTAAGTGCAGCATCAACTGGACTTTCTGAACGTGTTGCTCGCCAATTAGGTAAACCAGTCGCTGTCGTTCACACTTCTGGAAAAGACCATGCTGGTTATTACCCTGGAGCGACTGATGTCTTCATGAAACTTGTTTTCAACCCTGAAACAGGTGAAATTTACGGTGCTCAAGGTGTTGGACAAAAAGGTGTCGACAAACGTATCGATATTTTAGCAACAGCAATCAAAGGAAACCTAACTGTTGAAGACTTACCTGAATTAGAGTTTACTTATGCACCACCATTTGGTTCGGCTAAAGACCCTGTAAATATGCTTGGTTATGTTGCTTTAAACTACATGGAAGGCTTAACCGACATGATGCAATGGTATGATGTTAAAGAAGCAACTGAAAATGGCCAAGTGATTTTAGACGTTCGTAACGATAGCGAACGCAAACAAGGCCAATTTAAAGACAGTGTCAATATCCCATTGAACGATTTACGTTGCCGCGCTCATGAATTAGATCCGAATACTGAATATATTATTACTTGTCATAGTGGTTTAAGAAGCTACATTGGCGAAAGAATGCTTAAACAAGCAGGATTCAAAGTGAAAAACTTAGACGGTGCGTTTGCCTTTTATCACACCGTATTACCGGAGGAATTAGAATATGTATAAATCTACAGGAATGCCTGAATTTTACCAAGAAGCAAAACGTAAAAAATTATCCATTATTGACGTTCGCGAAGTCGATGAATTTGCAGCTGGACACGTTCCAACTGCAAAAAACTACCCACTAAGCACGTTAGCTGAAAACTTCTCAGAATTAGATAAAGATCAAGAGTATTACGTAATTTGTCAATCAGGTGGCCGTTCTGCCCATGCAAGTGAATTCCTAAGTGCACAAGGCTATGATGTCACAAACGTTTTAGGCGGCACTTCTGCTTGGCCTGGCGAAAAAGAGTAAGGAGCGAAAAAAATATGAATAACTTAACAACTGGAACTTTTCAAAGCCAAATTGCTAAAGGCGTACATCTTGTCGATTTTTGGGCACCTTGGTGTGGTCCTTGCCGTATGCAAAACCCAATTTTAGATGAATTATCGAAAGAAATGCCTGCAGATAAAGTTCAAATTAACAAAGTAAACGTTGATGAAGAAGGTTCATTGGCAGTCCACTTTGGAATCCAAAGTATTCCAACACTAATGGTTTTCAAAGACGGTTTACCTGTTGAGCGCCTAATGGGTGTTCAACCAAAACAAAAACTACAATCCATCTTAGCTTCACATATCGACTAGGAAACAACGATTCAACGCAATCAATAAAAGAATAAAAATATTACTACCATCTAACTAGCAAGCGGGACTGTGGCATTCGTCACAGTCCCGCTTGTTTTATTTACCTATTTAAAAAATCAACTTAACCCTTGATCTTGCCTCTTTAAAAAAGCTTGTTTTGAGTTCAGAAATTATTCTGAACCCATCGCTCGAATAGTTCTGGCCAAACCGCCACTTGTTCATTTATCCCATAAAAATCTCGTGAGGTTTCAGCTGTTGCTAAACTTAGACCATGCCCACCTTTGGGAAAGAGATGTAGTTCAAATGGAATCTCGTTTCGACGCAAATGACTCGCAAATAGCATGCTATTTTCCATGGGAACCACGTCGTCTTCGAATGTATGCCATAAGAAAGTCGGTGGTGTGTCCGCATTCACTTGCATTTCCAATGACAACTCATCTTTCATTTGGGGATAATTTTCAGCTAAGAGTGCCTTAAATGAACCTTCATGTATAAACTCGCCACTTGAAATTACTGGATAGGCCAGTAGCAAACCATTCGGCTGCCAACTTTCTTTTTCGCCCTTCATTTTTTCGACGAGTAACGACCCTTGCCAAAAAACACCTAAACTGGCTGCTAAGTGGCCGCCTGCTGAAAAACCTGCAACGATTATTTTCGATGGATCAATCCCCCACACTTGATGATTTTCCCGAACAATTTGTACCGCCGTTGCTAATTCTAGCAACGCTTGTGGATAGACATGTGGTTTGACATTGTAATGTAAAACAAAGGCATGGAATCCCATATTCATCATCTTTAAAGCAATCGGTTCTGCTTCACGATCTGATGTAAACTCATAACCACCACCGGGACATATAATAACTGCTGGTCGCTTCCGATTGATATCGATTTCAGCGGTGTTACTAATAAGATAACTGGTCAAAATTGCCGTTTGATTATTCACACGTACCTCTCTTGTTTTATAAATCATCTATTCCCCTCATTTCATATGCTTTTTGTAGCCATTATAACACGAATGCGCTACCATTCAGCACTAAAAAAAGTTACCTCTTTATACATAACGTTCAAGCTTTCGATTTGTTAAACCGAATTTTAAACGTTACGAAATTAAGAAGTAACTTTTTGAAAGTAAAGTACACTTTCAAGCGTTTCTTTACTTATTACTCGTCACAAAACGCTTCACTTATCACCTTTGTCGAACGGGATACTTGAAGCTGTGTCTCGGTAATAAGTCTGAAACTTTTTGAAAGTAAAGTACACTTTCAAGCGTTTCTTTACTTATTACTCGTCACAAAACGCTTCACTTATCACCTTTGTTGCGCCATAAACTTTTTGATAAATTGGATACAGTTTTTGATATTTTTCAACATTTTGCGGATTTGGTAGCGCACCTGGTCGATAGCTAACAAAAGTTTCCGAGCAAGCTTGCAAATCTTCAAACCAGCCTAGACCTGTCGCCGCTAACATGGCAGCCCCTAATCCCGGGCCTTCTTCCGCTGTTAGACAAACGATTTCGCTATTGAAAATATCCGCTTGCATTTGCAACCAATCTGGATTCTTCGCCCCACCACCAACAGAAACGATTTTTTCAAACGTTTTACCAGCAATGGTTTCCATCAATTGTTGACTGTCTTTTAAAGAAAAAGTAATGCCTTCTAAAACTGCTTTCGCAAAATGTGTCAATGTATGATTCGTGTCGATCCCAATAAAGCTACCACGAATTTGACTATCAACATGTGGAGTCCGCTCGCCAACAATGTACGGCGTAAACAATAGTCTTTCTGCGCCTGGTTCAATCGCATCAATTCCAGCCAAAAGTTCCTCAAAACTTAAGTCTGCAGCAAA
Organism: Enterococcus eurekensis; assembly: GCF_042654605.1. Lineage (NCBI taxonomy): Bacteria > Bacillati > Bacillota > Bacilli > Lactobacillales > Enterococcaceae > Enterococcus > Enterococcus eurekensis. Next base: position 72,648 of record NZ_JBHSGT010000043.1, on the reverse strand, counting down.
AGTATCTTTAAACCAACTTAAACTATGACCAGCCGCCAACGTCACACCCATTGAATAGTAACGATCTTTAATCCCATGGTTAAACAAATGAAGTTTCCCTTGATACGTTGGCAATTGTTGATCTTCATAAGATAAAAAGACCCCCGAGGTTCCAATGCTGACCATTCCGGTTTCTACACTTAAAATTCCAGCACCAATTGCGGCACAAGCATTATCTGCTCCACCAGCAAAGATTTTGACTTCTTGCTGTATACCATACTTTTCAGCTAAATTGGGTTGTAAAATCCCTGTTTGGCCACTTGAATCAATTAATTTTGGTAAATAGTTACTTGGAATCGCAAATTGTTCTAATACCGCTTGTGACCATTGTTTCTCCGCCACATCTAACATCAAGGTACCCGCTGCATCCGAATAATCCATATGCATTGTACCGGTTAGCCAGTAACCTAAGTAGTCTTTCGGTAATAAAATATGACGAACTTTTCCCCAAAGCTCGGGTTCGTTTTCTTGAATCCACAAGATTTTTGGTAAGGTAAATCCTTCAAGCGCAATATTTTTAGTAATTGCTAATAATTCCTCGCCAAAGTCAGCCATAATCGTTTCACATTGCGTGGTTGTCCGCACGTCATTCCATAAAATCGCATTCCGTAATACTCGTTGCTCTTCATCCAAGACAACAAGACTATGCATTTGGCCAGAAAAACTAATTCCTGCCAATTGCTCACCAAAATCTGCGACCGTCGTCTGTAAGCTTTCAAAAACTTGCTCGCAAGCCTTTAACCATTCGTTGGGGTCTTGCTCACTATAGCCAGATGCCGGATGAATTAAAGGGTAATCGGCAGTTGCACTGCCGATTATTGTCCCTTTCTCGTCGATTAATAAGCCTTTTAATGCACTTGTTCCTAAATCAAGTCCTAAAACATATGCCATTTTCTTACTCCTTATCTTTAGAATAAGTAGTCATTTAAACGAGATTTTACAAATTCTAAATGACTTGATTCTAATGTAATGTCATCATTTTCAAGTGCGTATGCTGTTAAACTTTCTAAGTCTTCTTCTCCTGCTACAATCTTCGCACCAATGCCTTCTTGATAACTTGCATAGCGTTTTTCTTTTAATTCATCAAAGAAACGGTCTTCTTTTAAAGCTGCTGCAGCTTTTAGGCCACGTGCATAAGTGTCCATTCCTGCTATATGAGCTAAGAATAAATCATCCATTTCAAATGATGAACGACGAACTTTTGAGTCAAAGTTGATACCACCAGGTGCAATACCACCATTTTCTAAAATTTCGTACATCGCTAATGTTGTATCAAGAACATTTGTCGGGAATTCATCGGTATCCCAGCCTAATAATGGATCGCCTTGGTTGGCATCGATTGAGCCTAACGCATCATATGAACGGGCCACATTTAATTCATGTTCAAATGTATGACCAGCAAGCGTTGCATGGTTGGCTTCTAAGTTCAATTTAAAGTCGCCTTCTAAGCCATATTTTTGAATAAAGGCCATTGAAGTTGCGGCATCAAAATCATATTGGTGAGTTGATGGTTCTTTTGGTTTTGGTTCAATTAAAAATTGTGGTTTGTGACCAATTTTTTCACCATAAGCAATTGCCATTTTAAATAAGCGCGCGATATTGTCTTGTTCGAAGGCCATATCTGTATTTAATAATGACTCGTAGCCTTCACGACCACCCCAGAATACATAGTTTTCGCCACCAAGTTTTTTGCTGACATCTAAACCTTTTTTAACTTGGGCTGCCGAATACGCAAAAACATCAGCATTGTTTGAAGAAGCTGCACCATTGACAAAACGCGGATGTGAGAACATGTTTGCTGTGTTCCAAAGCAATTTAATTCCTGTTTCATCCATTTTTTCTTTAATTAAATCCGTAATTTCATCGATATTTTGGAAAAACTCTTCTAATGAATCGCCTTCGGGAGCAATATCAATATCATGGAAACAGAAATATTCAACGCCTAATTTTTCTAAAATTTCAAAGAAGGCTTCGACACGGTTCTTAGCTGTTTCCATTGGTGTTTCTCCCCACCAATTACGAATATTGGTCGCTTTTCCAAATGGATCAGAACCGTCTTGTGTCATTGTGTGCCAATATGCGACTGCAAAGCGTAGATGCTCTTTCATTGTTTTGCCTAACACGATTTCTTCGGCGTTGTAATGACGAAAAGCAAACGGATTGTCTGATTTTACCCCTTCATAATTAATTTTTCCTACATTTTCAAAATATGCCATTTTTGTTTCCTCCTATTTTTTATTTGATAACTCCTTCAACATTCGTTATATTGATGTGGAAAGGAGCGTTTTTGATGTCGAATGAATTTGAATTAATTGAACACAATCAAGCAAGAGGCGTGCATGCCTTTTTAATTGATATGAACTATCGTCGCCCCCATCTCCATACCGATTTGGAATGGATTTACGTTATTGAGGGTCAACTAATTTTGACGATTGACAACGAACAGTTGAAAGTTGAAAAAGATCAGTTGATTTTAATCAACTCTTGTCAACTCCATGAACTAATAGCTAAAGAGACGGCCAAATTACTGATTTTACAATTAAACACGAAAGAATTTGATGCTTTTTTCCCGCAAATAAATGAACTCTCTTTCGCTCAAAAAGTCCTTTCTCAAACGGAAAATCCACATTTTTCTGCGCTACGTTTTTATTTTTTCAAAACGTGTCAGGCTTTTTTTGAGGAACAAACCTACTTCGCCTTGCAATGTCACGGTTACGCTTCGCTAGCCTTAGCAGAAGTTATGCAATGTGCTAATTTTGAACTGATTCCGGAAAATAAACAAAGCGCTCATCTTGTGCGACAAGAACGCATTCGTCGGATTAGCCAATACATCTATCAGCACTATCATGAAAAACTACTATTAAACGATATCGCTGAACAAGAAGAGCTATCCGTTAATTATTTATCGCATTTTTTTCAACAAAATTTCGGTTTATCTTTCCAAAATTATTTAAATTTGATTCGCAGCGAAAAAGCCTACTACTTGCTGAACAATACCGAACACAGTATTTTAGCCATTAGTGAAATGACTGGTTTTTCCGATGTGCGTTATTTAAATAAAGCCTTCAAAGCAACCTACCACTTATCGCCCAAAGATTATCGGAAACAACAAAAAATTGATCCGATACTCTCCACCGGTCCGCAATCCGGTGAGCAACAAATGATTTATCCAAAACTAGATAGCGCGCGTTTCATGCAAAAACAATTTAGTGAATTCGCAGATTTTGAAGTGGCTTCTACATCAAAATAAAACGTTTTCACTTATGACGTTATCTTAGCAAACTAAATGTTAAAAATCGTGAACTTTCTTACGCTTCTTTATAGACTATCTTGATATTGCCATCAAAAAGACACGAAATTTTGCTATTATTTCCTTAAGGAGGGATTGAATGTCCAAATTATTAATTGTTGATGATAATCAGCAAATCACTTCGATCTTAGCCGATTATGCAAAAAAGAATCACTATGACGTGTTAATCGCTTATGATGGTGAAGCGGCGCTCGAACTTTTTCAAACAGCACAGCCCGATATCATTTTACTCGACGTCATGATGCCAAAAAAAGATGGTTTTGCCGTCTGCCGTGAAATACGTCAAACATCAAACGTCCCAATTCTAATGATTACCGCACGCGGAGAAGATTTTGAACGAATTATGGGTCTCGAAATTGGCGCCGATGATTATATTGTCAAACCTTTTTCCCCCGGAGAAGTCATGGCACGTATCAAAGCCGTTATGCGTCGTGTCCAACAAGATCCAATGAATCAACAGCAATTAACCTTTAATGATTTAACGATTAATTTAGAAAATTACACGGTCGCCATTGCGAACGAGCCGATTTTATTAACCAAAAAAGAAATCGATTTACTTTGGACATTAGCTAGCAATCGACAGAAAGCTTACTCACGCGATGAGCTCCTCAACTTATTATGGGGATTCGATTATTTTGGTGATACACGGACCGTCGATAGTCATATCAAACGCTTGCGTAGTAAGTTGAATCAAGTTCCTCATCCAACATGGGAAATTAAAACGATTTGGGGCGTTGGTTACAAGTTCGAGGTCCTTGACGATGAAAATTAATCGTATTTCTCTCAAACTCGCAAGTTATTTCGTCAGTTCACTGCTCTTATTTGCTTTAGTCATTGGTTCTGTTTTTTTCTTTCTTTTTAAAAATTATACGATTGATGTTCAACGTGAAGAACGAATGCGAGAAGCTCAAGCATTAGCTGCAACTTTTTCCGAACAAGAAGATCAATCCCATCATCAACAAATGATGAATAATAGTAATGCCTATTTACGCTTCATTGAAGAAGTCGGTGGTAACCACGTTTGGTTAGTTAATTCCGACGAACAGATTCTCGCTACCGGTAACCGTCGAGGAGCGATGAATCACATGAATGACAATTCGATGATACCCAGTCCTTCTCCTCTACCTGAACTAGCTTCAGAAGTTTTACCCTTGGTTTTTAAAGGTGAGACGATTTCACAAGAAGGCTTTGATCACACGCTTGATCAGCAAACCTTAACTATTGGGGTGCCTATCACCGATGACCAACAAAACATTTGGGCGAGCATCTTATTACAAGCTCCCATTAGTGGTTTCAATGATGCCGTTCAACAAGGTTTTAATATTTTTTTCATTAGCCTACTCATCGCACTGTTAATCGCCTTACTTTTCGCCTTCTTTTTGTCCTATTCATTTACAAAACCGTTAGCACAAATGAAGACGACTGCTTTAAAACTCATTCAAGGTGATTACACGGCACAAACACAGATTAAACAAAAAGATGAGATTGGTGAACTTGCCAACACGCTTGATACACTAGCGAATAGACTTGAGTTTGCTAGTCAGGAAAGCCAGAAACTCGAACAAATGCGACAAGATTATGTTGCAAATATTTCTCATGAATTACGGACACCAGTAACAGTCTTACGTGGTTCTTTAGAAGCGCTAAACGATGGCGTAATCACTGACCCCAAAAAAATCAAAGAATACCATCATCAAATGTTCCTAGAATCACTGTTTTTAGAGCGTTTGGTTGATGATTTACTTGAACTCTCGCGTTTACAAAACCTTGATTTCAAAATTGAAAAAGTTCCGATTTCATTACAAGATATTTTAAATGACACGCTAAGAAGTGGCCGACAATTGGCCAAAGAAAAACAACTTACTTTCAAAGTCAACATCGATAATACTCCCCTACTTTTCTTAGGAGACTATGGTCGCTTGAGACAAATGTTCTTAATTGTTTTAGATAATGCGATTAAATTTTCACCAACCCGCAGCGCCATCACAGTCAAATTATCCGCAAATAAACTAACAATTACCGATCAAGGACCTGGCATAAAAGAGGAAGACTTACCTTATATTTTTGATCGCTTCCATAAAACCTATGGCGAAAAAAATAAGACTGGTACTGGTCTTGGACTAGCCATTGCTCGTCAAATTGCCCAACGACACGCTATTTTAGCAACTGTCAAAAACACTCCGACAGCCGGTGCTCGTTTTATTTTTGATTTTTCAAAACTCGAGCGACTCGATGTCACAACATTAGAAAATTTTTGACACATCTTTGCCACACTTCTTATCTATAATAAAGATAATCAAAGAAGGAAACTTCTTTATAAAAAATAAGGAGTGTTTTATTATGAACAAAAAATTTAAAATCGCACTAGCAACTGTTATTGTCTTAGCCGCTGGTTTTACGTCAGCTTCTGTTTTTGCTGCATCCGATACGACGGCAACTTATGACAATCATACAAGATGGGAACAAAGACACGATGAGCGTTTAAATGAATACGTCCAGCAAGGTGACTTAACACAAGAAGAAGCCGATGATATGCGTCAATGGATGAATGATGGACGCACCTCTTGTCATGGAAACAACACAAACATGCCCATGAGACAAATGCGTGGTCAACACCGTCAAATGATGGGAGATTAAATTAGATAAACTTAGAGGGGGTGTGACTTAAGTCACACCCCTCTTCTATAAATAACATCTGTTAATTTAATTTTTTTTACAAAAAAATAATTGACAAATTTTGTTTGAAAAGTTATGCTTTTTTTTAGGTTTCTACTAAAATGACGAAAGGAAAAATCAGTACAAAAAAGGAATAGCGCCAGCTCTGTAAAAACAGAGGACGAGGAAGAAGCTTATCGAAATATTCGGCGGGTGGCTTCAGGGACTGCACTCTATAGATAAAAGACAAAGCCCCCTTGCAAAAGGGACACAAAGCTTTTATCAGCAGATAGAAACCTACTTAAACTTAAAAAATTGAATAAGAAAGTAGGAAGACAAATTATGTGTGGAATTGTCGGAATGATTGCAAATGAGAATGTTTGCGAAGTACTTTTGAAAGGCTTAGAACGGTTAGAATACCGTGGATACGATTCAGCTGGAATCTATCTCGCCAATCAAGAAGAAAGGAGCTTAGTCAAAGCCCAAGGTCCGATTAAGACGTTAACACAAAAAATAACGCCTACGATGAATGGCACTGTGGGGATTGGGCATACGCGTTGGGCGACTCATGGAATCCCTAGCGAAGCCAATGCGCACCCTCACCGTTCTGAACACGGAAAAGTGGTGCTTGTTCATAATGGCGTGATTGAGAATTATCAAGAATTAAAAGCTACCTACCTCAAAGAGACCAAACTAATTGGGGAAACCGATACCGAAGTCATCGTCAATGTTATTGAGCACTTTATCGAGACAGAAGGATTGGATGTCAAGGCTGCTTTCAAAAAAGTTTTAACAGAAATTAAAGGATCCTATGCCTTTGCTTTAATTGATCCTACTGACCCTACACACTTTTATGCGGCGAAACATAAAAGCCCCTTGCTAATTGGTTGTGGTACAAACTTTCATTTAGTTGGTAGTGATGCTTTAGCAATGATTCATCAGACGAACGAATTGATTGAATTACAAGACGGTGAATTCGTCACTTTAACCACTGATTCTATTCAAATCGAAACGCTTGATGGAAAGACCATTCAACGTGCGCCGTTTCGTGCCCAAATTGATAACGACAGCATTGATAAAGGGACTTATCCCTTTTACATGTTAAAAGAAATTGAAGAACAACCACTTGTTATGCGTCGCTTGCAACAAAAATACTTGGCGCCATCAGGTGAAAGTTTAATTTCTGATACGTTAATTCAAAAAATTGCAGCAAGCGATCGTTTATATATTGTGGCTTGTGGCACGAGCTATCACGCGGGGCTCGCTGCCAAAACAACGCTTGAAAGATGGACAAATATTCCAGTAGAAGTTCATGTTGCTAGTGAGTTTGGCTACCATATGCCTTTACTGACTGCTAAACCGTTCTTTATTTTCTTGAGTCAAAGTGGCGAAACCGCCGATAGTCGCCAAGTTTTAGTGAAAATCAATCAACAAAACTTGCCCTCTTTGACAATTACCAATGTCCCAGGATCGACCTTGGCACGCGAAGCGAATGATGCGCTACTGTTAGAGGCTGGACCGGAAATTGCAGTTGCTTCTACTAAAGCTTACACTGCCCAAATTACATTATTAACGATTTTGGCCGATGCTGTTGCGCGACAAAAAGGACTCGTCGAACAACTTCCTAAAAATCTCTCGCAAGCCCTCAGTCTAGTTGAAGAACAAATGACTCAAATTGTCGAAGAAAAAGAAATCATACATCAAATCGTCAATGATTTCTTACCGACGACACGCAATGCTTTTTTCATCGGTCGTGGAATTGATTACGCCGTTGCTTTAGAAGCTGCTTTAAAATTAAAAGAAATCTCTTATATCCAAGCAGAAGGCTTTGCCGCTGGTGAATTAAAGCATGGCACGATTGCTTTAATTGAAACAGGAACACCAGTTATTGGCTTAATCACCGATGATGCCACTGCCTCGCATACCCGCGGAAACTTAGAAGAAGTCCGCAGCCGTGGTGCCAAAACAATTGTCTTGACTAAGAAGTCACTCGCTCAAACGACTGATCGATTCATCTTACCGGATGCACCCGATTATTTAATGAGCCTCATCGCAATTCTCCCGCTCCAATTGCTTGCATACTATGCTAGCTTTGAGCGCGGATACGACGTTGATAAACCACGGAATTTAGCAAAATCCGTGACTGTTGAATAACTGAAAAAATAGCCGTATGCTTTCTTAGCATATCGGCTATTTTTTAACTAGCAAGTAGAATCCAAGCATTCGTATACGAAAGCTTGATGAAATTGGAACAGCTCTTTGACAAAAACTTGTTATAATAAAAAGAAAATAGTTGACTAAGGAGGTTGCTCTTTGGAACATCAAGCAAATATTTTGCGTAGCATTGATTTTATCAAACAACATTTAAAATCCAATTTGGCTGCGCAACAAATTGCAGATTACCTTGGATATTCAACTTCACATTTTTGCAGAATTTTTAGTCATTATCAAAAAACACCGTTGATGGATTATGTCCGAATGATGCGCTTAGTAGCTGCTAGACAAGATTTGCTACATCGCGAAAAAATCATCGATGTCGCTTTAGACTACGGCTTTCAAACAGCGAGTGGTTTCTCAAAAGCTTTTCGTAAAACTTTTGGTTACAGTCCTTCAATCTATTTAAATCGTTACACCGCGCTTGAATCTGAAGACTATTGCGACTTCGTTCGTTTTAACCCAGAAGAAGTGAAGATCGATTTTCGTTATAAATCTTCCTTTTTAGTTGCTGGTTTTGGGATTGAAACAGCTAGTTCTCGTGCGTCTACCAAAGATATTGCTGCCTATTGGGAAACATATACTGGAGAAAATTTAGAACAAAAAATGTATGATTTACTTGACCCTCCTACGCACGGAGAGGTTGGAATTTGCATTGCTACACCAAAAAGTAAAACGGTTACTTATTTATTTGGTGTTATTGTTCCAGATTATTCCAAAACTACAAAAGAAATGATGACTTGCAACATTCCCTCTGCGGAATATGTCATTTTTACCACCCCACCAATCGACAACACCGAAACTGCCACTTCTTATCAGGAAGATCCCTTGGCGGAAATGGTTAAAGAAACGTGGCGTTATATTTTTTTAGAATGGTTTCCAAAAAGTGGATATCTATTTGATGAAAATAAGCTTAATTTTGAATTTTACGATGAACGTTGCCATGGCTCAGCACAATTAGTAATGGATATTTATATTCCGATTAAAAAAACATAAGAATAACACTCACAAATAAAATAACTGGAGGAAAAAAATGTTTGATTCTTATGGTCCCTTGTGTACCGAGGTTTATGATTTTACGAAACCTATTGGATACTCCATTAACGGAGACATCGAATATTATCTCGAACGGTTGTCTCACACGAAAGGAAAAATACTAGAAGCCGCAGTCGGATCTGGACGTTTTCTAATCCCCTTACTTGAACAAGGGTTCGATGTGGATGGTTTCGATGCTTCTTCTGCAATGCTCGATTCTTGTCAAAAACACTGTCAGGAACGTCACTTAACACCTCAACTCTATAAGGCTGACTTTGTGAATTTTTCATTCAACCAAACTTATGAAGCGATTGTCGTTCCCACAGGTTCGTTTTGTCTAATAGAATCTTTGGATGACGCCCAACAAACCCTATTGAATTTTTATCATCATCTTGAAAAAGGAGGGCGATTAATCGTCGACCTTGCATTGCCAATAGATTGGCAAGCTGGAACAGTCGATACCTCTACTTTTTCAATATCAGCGAATGAAGGAATTTTACTTGAAAGTAAATCCATTGCAATTGATTGGGTCAAACAAACAACTTTGTCTTATTTAACGTATGAAAAATGGCGTGATGGCAAATTAGTTGCAAGTGAATTACAAAAGTTTTGTATGCGATGGTACGGTTTATCAGAATTCAAAAATTTGCTCGAAAAAATTGGTTTTACCGCCATTACTTGTTCTCCAGATTATCAATATAACCAGAAACCTTCAACGAATCATTCGATTTTCACCTTTGAAGCCATAAAAAAATGAGTTTGAAATCAAAAACGCTGACACCCTTTTAGGATTAGTGGAAAAATAACGGTCCTAAAATCACTAATTGTGGTGACTCTTTTGATAACCCAATAAATATAGCCTCATCCATGACTATTGAGAGGAATCAACAGCCGTCTACTTTTTAACATGACAGTTATTCTTCAGTTATTTAAGTGCTTTAAGTACCAAGCATCCATCGCGGAATGTTCTGAACCTTCGAGTGGCTCTGCTAACAAAGTAAAATCAAATTTTTCATATAGTCGACAAGCGGCCACTAATTCATGCATCGTTTCTAAATAACAGTAATTATAATGCTTTTGAGCAAAAGCGAGTGCCGTTTCCATTAATTGATTAGCTAAGCCTAAACCTTGAGCTTGCGGACTTAAATACAATTTTTGTAACTCACAAATTTTGGCTTGCTCATTGAAAGGCGCGATCCCTACGCCTCCAACAACTTGGCCTTCGTGTTCCACAATCCAATAATTAGCCTGTGCTAAGCCAGAATAGTACTGCTGGAGATGTGACAACTGTGGATCAAAATAAGCCGAACCCGGGATGGCTAAGCCTAATGATTCTAATGAATTTTGGATAATTTTTTTGATTGCTTCGTTATCTTTTATTTGTATTTCTCGGATAAGCATCGCGACACCTCTTTTATCATTGATTTCGTTACCGTTTACAGATAAATTGATAGTAAGCAAAAAGTGGTGACAAGTCAATGAAAGGAGCCACCTGATATGGATGAAAAATTTCAAAAATTGCCATTACCTGTACGAAAGGTTCTTGCTACACTCAATCATGACATCAAAATACTTTTAAGTGAGTCTTATTTAGGCTGCTATCTTCATGGATCGCTTGCTCTTGGGGCTTCAATCCTCAAAAAAGTGATATCGATCTTTTGATTTTGATAAAGGACTCCCTTCAATTTGAGAAAAAAATCGCCTTAAGCAAACTATTACTGCAATGCTCAAATGCGCCTTTTCCGATTGAGTTAAGCATCTTAACAACCAATCAACTAAATGAGCAGCAGCATCCCTATCCTTTTGAATTTCATTACAGTGAATTTTGGCGTTCCCGCTACACGAATGAACCGACTAAATGGTTATCCCGCCTAGGTCAAACCGATATCGACTTGGCTGCACACCTAACGATTATTTATCACGCAGGGATTTGCTTTGATGGACCACCTGTTAAAACGCTTTTTCATCCAATTGCTAAAGAAGATTATCTAAGTGCAATCTTAGCTGATTATCACGATTGTATCGCCCACTTTGAAGAAGATCCTATCTATAGCGTCCTCAATAGTTTTCGTGTTCTAGCATATTTAAGTGAATCAAAAATTCTTTCGAAGTATGACGCTGGTCTTTGGGCTATTCAACCTTTGATTCAGCACCTACCTGATACTTATTCGAATATCGACATTTTTGAACTAACCGATCATAAAAAATTGATTCTCAAAGATTTAAAGCAACAAATTGAGGACTCCGTCAATTAAACAAAAAGCACAATCCAGCACTCGTCTAATCAAGGACAGCGTTGGATTGCGCTCTTTTTATTCTCTTTTCCTAACCTTCGACTTGAATCATTACTTCTTTTTTAAATTGCCCGTATGTTGCGACTAATTTAATTTCATTTGTCTCTGGTAAAGTACGTACCCAACAAACAGCGGAGCCCCCAATCACAGGGACGTCATTGCCTCCTAAGATTTCGCCGCCTTCATTTTCTAAACGAACACTACCCATTAGGAATGGCAGTAAGTTACCTTTTTGATCAACGATTTTCATCGTAATTTTAGCTGCTGCCCAACGATCCGATTTAATTAATGTCTCATGACTTGTTTCAACGACTAAATCATGGATTACCGGCTCATTCGTGTATTCTTTCGTTACAACGGCTTCGCCATTTAAATAACCAATCACATCCAATGGTCCAAAAGGTTCACCCCATAAGAAGTTAAATTCTCTTAAAACAATTGGTGGGTAAGGTAGATGACTGAACTTTCCATCTTCTTCTCTTTGATAAAACCCACGTGATTTGCCATTATAGCGAACTTCAATTTCATCACAGTTCGTAAACACATAAATTGGCATACTTTGTGCCATGCCTCGATCCCCACGTGTCCAATTGGTTAGTGGCACCATAATTGGATTTTGTTCTGGGCTTTGTTGACTCGCGTAAACACTAGCCGCAAATTTACTCTCGCGGAAATTATCCATCACACCATGGTAACAAATCCGATCGCCACTACCAAAGTTTTCATGCGTATGGTAATCAAACGCACACCAACCAATCGCACCGCTAATATTTGGATTTTCATAAGCTGCGTTTAGAACTACCGCATGACGCATCGCATGCTCGACTAGACGTTCTTCTTGATCAAAACGTTTAGTTGGATACATATGACCGGCATATTCGGTAACTAAATAAGGCACTTGTTCGCCAGCGACTTGTTCGACCGTTCGTAAACCTTTACGCTCAACTTGTACATCGTCATACGTTTCAACTTCAATTTCGCGTTTTAAACGCTCCATATCACCGCCATCGTATGAAAAATCATTCATGGTATACACATCTTCTAAAAATTCACTACGTTCTAAATAACGCACGCCACCGGTTTGACGAGTCGGATCAAGTTCGCGACATAAAGCATTCGTTTTTGTATAAAGCTCATGGTGGTCATCAGATTCATTGACACGTACACCCCATAAAATAACACTTGGATGATTCCGATCACGGACAATCATTTCGCGGACGTTTTGTAATAAGACATCTTGCCATTCCCCTTCGCCAATGTGTTGCCAACCAGGAATTTCTTCAAAAACCAACAAGCCGATTTCATCACAGGCTGCAATAAAGGCTGGACTTTGTGGGTAATGAGAAGTCCGTACCAGATTTAACCCCAACTGATACTTCAAAACATTCACATCTTCAACTTGCCATTCCTCAGGCATTGCATAACCGACATAAGGGTAATCTTGATGGCGATTCAGTCCAATAATCGGATAATTTTCACCATTCAAATAAAACCCGTCTTTCGTAAATTCAGCACGACGGAAGCCGACTTTTTGTTGATACAAAATATCTTCCTCTTCTAAAATGACTAAATCATACAAATTAGGTTTTTCTGGTGACCATTCATTAACGGTCATTTCAGGGAAAATAAACGTATTGGCACCCATGGTTGCTTCAAGTATCCCTTCAATCGCCAAATCTTCGCCGGTTAATAAGATTTGCAGTGTTCCTGATTCTTGAACATTAAAAGCCAATTCTGCTGTATAAATATTTTCTTTTTGATTTTGAATTTTAAAGAAGGGCTCTTCAATAAACATGCCATGACGTTCAATTAAAAAAACATCACGATAAATTCCACTGTATGTTAAGTAATCAATTGCTCCTCCAAAAGGTGGTACATCCTCTCGTTCAGAACCATCAACGACAACAGATAAAAGATGCTCTTCTTGCGTATTTGGCAGTTCAACTTCAAACGGTGTATAGCCGCCTTTGTGCGTAAAGACATGTTCACCATTCAAATAAACTTCAGCAACCGCCATTACTCCTTCAAAACGGAGGAAGTTTCGCACCATTGGATCAATCGTAATTTTTCTAAAATAACACGTTTCTTTTTGATAACTTTTCTCGTCAAAATACTGGTACGGTAAATTCACCGTATTGTGTGGTAACTGAATCGCTTCAAAATTTGAAAAATCGGTACTCGCTTCTAAATTCTTCTCATATGACGAATGAAAAAACCACTGATCATTGATCCTTTTTCTATTTTCCATGAGTAAAAGTCCCCTTTTCCTTCATTATTTTATCTTTACATCTATTATAAGACGCCCTATACTAAAAGAACAATCTCATTATTTGAGCGAAAAATTATACGATTTGAAACGAGGTTTTCTGATGCGCTATTTATTCGACCATCCTGATAAACGATTACCATTATTTGTTGATAGCATCGGTTACGATTGCGAACAAGAAGATATTGTACGTCCGGAAGGCTATCCATACATTCACTGGATCCACACCAAATCCGGTGCAGGTGAAATCACACTCGACGGTCAAAAAATTCTACTACCGACTGGAACGGGCTTATTTATGAATCAGCAAATTACCCATCAATACCAACAAACACTTCCAACATGGCACACCGCATACTTTACTTTTGGTGGTGTTTTAGCACAAGAGATTTTAACCCTTTTACAACTTGATTCAATTCTTTTAGTGACCGAAAACATCGCAGAAATCGATGCCTTTATCCTTTCCCTTTCAGAACAAATTATCCGAGCAACACCTGGTTATCAATACGACGTTTCGGGTACGATTTACCAATTCCTGATGCTACTCAAAAAAAATACATTAAGTCAAACAAACGATGACTTAATTTATCAAACAATCGTTGCACCGCTACAACGCTATATTGAAGAAAATTTTACCCAGCCGTTAAATGATGCCGATTTTTCTGAAAGTCTCGGTTACTCCACACAATATATTACCCGAATCTTCAAACAAGCTTTACAAATGACACCTAGTCAATATTTAACCAATTATCGTATCCGCCAAGCCAAAGTCTTACTCTTACAAAACCGTCAGTTGCCTTTAGCTGAAGTTGCTCAACAAGTTGGCTTTCATAATGTGAATTACTTTATCACTACTTTCCGAAAATTGGAGCAAATTACGCCCCATCAGTTCCGTCAAAAATACCGCTAAACCAAAAACCAACTCGCTTCTTTAACAGAAACAAGTTGGTTTTTTAGTGATTACGATTATTTATATATTGATTCATTCGTTAATCAATCAAAGTCGATAAGTCATTCACAGCATTCACTGAAAGCACGGCGAGATTTTGATAATATTGATTTTAAAACATTACAACATTTGCAAAAGAACTTGGTATCCCTTTTTTCCCTAGTTTAGAAAAAATTTTAACTTCACCGATGGATACCGCCCTGATTTGTTCAGAAAACAGTCTACACTATGACTATACTTTAGCTTGTGCCTATCATAAAAGACACGTCATTGTTGAAAATCCACTCGCTTTAAAAGCTGAAGATGCTAAACGTATGATTTTAACGTGTGAAGAAAATGGTGTGAAATTATTCGTAGCCCATCCCGTTCGTTATGCCCAAACCATTCAAGATTTAAAAAGAATTTATGAGGCAGGAGAATTAGGCGAAATATTGGCGATTGTTGCCACCAATCACGGAAAAAATCCGGGTGGTTGGTTTATCGATAAAGAACTTTCTGGTGGAGGGGCCCTACTCGATCATACAATCCATTTAGTCGACCTTTCAAAATGGCTTTTTGATTTTGAAATTGAGTCGATTTACGCTCGAACAAACTCACATAACTATGATGACATTGAAGATTCTGCACTACTGCATATTCATTTTACTAACGGGGTCTTTATGAGTCTCGATACATCTTGGAATCGACCAGATAATTATCCAATTTGGGGTGATGCGGCAATGAAAATTGTAACGGACAAAGGGACCATTTATGTTGATGGTTTCGGTCGTCGAGCAGATATTTATCTAGAAAACAAACCTGCCATGAACCATTTATACGAAAATGATATGAATACAACGATGTTAGCAGACTTTAAACGTTGCATTGAAGAAGATTTACCCGCACCCGTTACCGGTCTAGATGGACTTTATCCAGTTGAAATCGCCAATTTAGCTTATCAATCTGCCCACACGAAAAAAATTATTACATTAAATCGATAAAGAACAGGAGAGAAAAAGATGCCCATTCGTTTTGGTATTATTGGATTAGGAAACCGAGGTTACAAATATGCATTACGGACCATTCAGGACCACAAGGACGTTGAAATTACAATGGTTTGCGACGCCTTTGGCAATAATTTTCACTATTTTCCCGAAATTGCAAACACAACCGACTATCTTGAGTTATTAGCAAATCCTGAAGTCGATGCTGTTTTTATCGCAACGCCAGATGATACACATGCAGAAATTATTTTAGCAGCTGTCAAAGCAAATAAGCATATCTTATGTGAGAAACCACTGGAAATTAGCGATGAGAAAGTCACTCAAATTGAAGAAGCACTCGAAGGATATGATAAAGCTTTTGAAGTGGGTTATGTTTTACGTTACGCTCGTAGTTTTAGCAAAGTCAAAGAATTTATTGAAAATGGTGCGATTGGACAAGTGATTATGGCTCACGTAACGGACCATGTTCAATATGGCGGCTACGCTTATTTCCATGATTGGCATCGAACACGTGAAAAATCGACTTCCTTACTTTTACAAAAATCAACCCATTCACTTGATTTAATTAATTGGTACTTAGATAGCAAACCCGAAAAAGTAGTGGCCTTTGGTGACTTAATGGTCTTTGGTGAAACTGGGGCTATCCAAAAATTCGGCAAGCCTGTTCCAAATGATTTACACTGTGGTAACTGCCCAATTAGCGATACTTGTGAGGAAAGTATTCAAAATCTAGCGAAAGAAAAGAATATTTCTTGGTCTGATAGTTGGCCAGACAACTGTGTATTTAATAGTGAAGTCGATGTTGATGACCATCAAACTGTAATGATTCGATACGCAAACAGAGCTAAGGCAACCTATCAGCTTTGTCAATTTGCAGCATTCTATCAACGGGAATTCCACTTTTTTGGTACAGAAGGAGAATTATATTTTGATGATGTTAGCAATAAAATCGTCATTACCGATCGTTTAAAATCTGAGACACTCACTTATGAAAATAAGCACGAAGAAAAGAATATGGAGCCTGGCGACGAGGAACAATTACAAGATTTCCTTGATGCAATCCAAAATGGAAAAACACCTATTTCAAATTTAGAATCGAGTGTTCTTGCAGGAAAATTAGCGCTAGCTGCTCAACGTTCGATTGATTACGAAACTATAGAGACAATAAGATAACAATTCCTAAAAAAAATTAAATTTTTGTCATCCGTTTATCACTCAACGGTTCCTATAATAATTCGGTCCTGTGATATGTGTCATAGGACTTTTTTTATTGTGCAATATGATAAATAATCACCTGTATATTCGGCATCTTTGACAATCTTTTCATGAAGTCTAAATTTCTAAACCAAAATATTGAAAACCCTTTCAAAATTTGCTACTATCAATATCGTAAGCAATAAAATTATTGAGCGAAGGAGATTATTATGCCTAGTTACTGCCAAATTATTTCATCCGCATTGCCACTCTCCCTTGAGAGCATCGGCAATGATTGGATCCAAGAAACCATCGAACGCCCTGATGGCTACCCACTCTATCACTGGATACAAACAACAGCTGGTCAAGGTGAAATCTGGATTGAGGGCCAAAATATCCTCTTAAAAGAAGGTCAAGGGATTTTAATCCCCCCACATATGCCACATACCTATCACCCAACTGATTCGTGGGAAACGTGCTTTGCTACTTTTAACGGCACCATCCAAGAACAAATTCCAAAAATCTTAGGAACGGATCAATGGATTTTAGGAGAAAATATGGATAAATATTCTTATACGGATTGGATCGTGCAAACACTTGAAAGATATAAATCTTACCAAATTAATTCTTTGACGACTTCCAAGGACATTTATTCATTCTTACAGCAATTAGCATTGGGCAATGTCCGTGCACATGCTAAAATCGCCTAAACCTTTTATTTTTAACGAAAAGGAGTGCTTATGACTCATTACTTACCTAAAAATGCCCATCGAATATTTGAACGAGAGCAATTTGCTTTTAAACAACTAAAAGAAAATCGAACGTCTGAAGAGATTGAGCAAATTAAATTAGAATACAAGGAAGTTTGGCACGCATGGAAAGAATTACATCTATCTGTCTTTGAGGAATTATCTGCTGATTTTTCTTTTGAGAAACCCAAAATTGAAAGTTGGACCAATGGTTGGAACTTACGGAATCACTTTTGGTCAGCCTATCGCTTAACAGACGAACCAAACAGCAATGCTTGTCTTGCTGTTTTACTGAATCGAAGGCAACTACAAGTTTACTTGATGTATCAACATTATAAGAGTGACCTACGAGTTGGTGATGCCCAGACATACAATCAAGCGTTATCGCAACTTTACGAATGGAGTAAAAGCATTCATTTAACCGATTATTATATTTGGCCCCAACAAGCGCATGAGCTAGAAAATCATTTATTATTGACCGATTATTTGTCCGACAATCAAAAACAAGTCGAATTAGCTAATTTAATTGAACAAACTAGTTTTCAAATCGGAAAGCTACATTACACTTCGGAAACTTTAAATGATGAGAAAACTTTTATTTTAGAAGGATTCAAAGAATTGATGCCTCTATTTCAAAGAACCATTAATCAAACATAAATGAGCGATAGCCCAACGATTTTTCGTTAAGACTATCGCTCATTTTGTATTTCTCACCACTTCCAACTCATCATTTCTAATTGGTTACTGCCCAATTCAACTCCCACAACAATTTCTTCCTTAGCATCTTTCAATTGTTTTTGATCAATTACATTTGCAACATGTAAGAAATCGAAAAATTTCTTTAACGATGCCCCAACGCGCTGAATTCCTGCGGGTGAATCAATCCACATTTTACGTGGCACAAAATCAGATAAATAATCAATCGTATCGCTAAAATCACTAGTAGGAGTACGTAAAAAACGATAGACTAAAAACTCATTGATATAAAATAACGTATTTTCAACGTGACGATTCACAACTTTTTTACTCAATCCTAAGTCTTCACTTAAGTATTTCTCAAAAGCAGTTAAAACGAGTTGATTATTTTCAATTAACTCCTCCATTCTTTTTTCATATCCAGGATTCCAAGGATTTAGTTTTTTTCCTGTGTCCCAAGTCTTAAAATCTTTCCATGTCACATCAATCACTGGATTTTCTTTTTTCTTTGCTACAGGTAAATCGGATTCTTTGACCGTTAACACTTCAAAGCCTTCTTTTAAAACAGCTTTTAGTTCATCTTGAGGATGAAAATGAGGTAATTTACTAATCCCATAATGGCTTAAATAAGTCATTAAATGGTATTGTAACGGATTGCTAAAATCAATCGGTGCATCATAGGATAAAACTTCAATCAGTCTCGTCGTTACGCCGGTCACTTGACGATTAAAGCCAGCGTTTATTTCAATCTCCCCAGCCAAATCAAAATAGCGTTGAATTTCTTGTTTGGATGCACCTGCGTCCTTTAAAACCGTTTGAATGCCCTCTCTAATTAGACTATCCAACTCCTTTTTTCGTTGGGCATTAACATCACTAATAACAATCGAGATCATTGTCAAATCATTGACTAACAATAATATCTTTTTCCGATTTACATTGTAATAATTTGCGTGCCAAGAAAATAGCGGATTAACAGTTGAATAGGCCTTACCCCAATTACTGTCTTTTATTTTTGGTAAGGATGAAAATAACGGTAACGTTTTTTTCGTCGGATTAATAATCATTCGATTGCCTCCATTTTTAAATTTTTATGTTGATTTTAGTTTAACGCATTTTGAAAAAACCGACAAATTAAGATTGAATGTTTAGTCCCCACTACGATACAAACTTGCCTCAAAGACTTCCATTACTAATACTTCTTCTTTTTGCGAGTATGTTAAAAACTCGTCGACACTCCCTGATAGATACACACCGCTAATTTTTACACCATTTTTCTCAACATACGTTAGTGCCTGCCTTATCTCTTCAATCGTTGTAGATGTATCCGATAAGTAATTAAACATTATTTGATTATCAATCAAGTAATGCAATAAAGACAAATAATGTTGCTCATAAGTTATCGCATCAAAAGATGGACGGCTGTATAAAAAAGCGAACGGAAAAAGCTCTGGGTATTCTTTATTTATTTTCATTAATGCTTTGTTACTATGTTGTGCTGACATTCCATGCATTAAATCCATTCCAAATTGTAAATGCCCATTTTCTTTGCTATCCTCTATTGCTCGATTTTCCACCAATAAACTATGGATATCCATTTCGTTTGACCGATCAAAAAAATCAAGCATTTCTTGTGTCGATAATGCTTGTTTAAACGTTAGAAAACCATAAACACCCCCACTTTTAGGAAGTTCTTGAATTTTTTCCAAAGTTGTTTCTCGTTGATTGTCAATCATCGATTCAAGTCCTTCACGATCTGCATTTAAAAACATTGGGTAACGTTCCATCGCTACTAATTGATTCTCATAATGATCAGAATAGACAACTTTCCCTCTTTCCAATTGGTAAGATGACTGTAAACTGGGTGTCCAATCCTCTGCATACTTTTTCTGATAATAATGTTCAATCTGATATTTTCCACCTGATAAAGGAGTCGCTTGTGTGCCACGCCATTCAATTTGGGGTCGAGTTAATTCCGTATAGAGCATTTCATAGATCCCTAAATTTGAAGTATCACTCTCTTCCATTGTTACTGTCGGATCAAAATAAATTCGATCCAACAATTTCTTGCCAAAATATTGACCAACACCCACAATTCCGAAAACAATCAATAGTATCAAGAGAACTTTCTTTACAATTCGACGATTCGTCTCCCGTTTAATTTTTTGATACGAGACTTTTGGTAAATCACTCATAGGCATTTGGGGTATTTCTGTCCATTCTTCCTCCATTAAATAATCTTGTAACGCTTGAAATTCAGCCATTTTTTCATCTAAAATTTCCTGCTCTTCGGGGCTTGCTTGTTTGTTTTTGACTCGCTCAATTAATTCCTGCCAATCAGTCATGACTTAAATCCTCCTTTAACTTCTTACGTCCACGGTACAAAATCGTTCTTGTTTGGCCATTTGACAAGTTTAAAAAATTTGAAATCTCTTGAATTGACCATTCTAAAAAATAGAAAAAAATTAGAACTTCTTTGTAAGGGGGAGTCAGTTTTTCAATACTATCATATAACGCTTGATGTTGCTCTTGTTCAATTAGTCTTTCATCTGGCTGCTGTTGTATGCTTTTTTCTTCTTGATTCAATAATGAAAATTGCCAACGTTTTTTTCGCCGCTGTTGGTCAATAAAGCCATTTTTGATGACACGAAACAACCAAAATTTAATATCTCTAGGTGCTTCTTCTTGTAACGACAAACGATAAAAAGCATCACTCACAAGACTTTCTGCATCACTTTGCTGTTTTGTTAAACTCCAAGCATAGAGTATCATGCCTTTACCATAAGCTTGATAGAGCTTGGCTAACTCATTTTGCTCCAATCGACTCCCCCTCCCTTCATTATATAAACGTTTGAAGTCTTAAAAGGTCACAAAAAACTGAGAAGAACTTTCCCTCTCAGTTTTCATTACTTATTTACTTAAATCTTTCAGGTATACGTAATCATCCATTACAAAGCCTGAGCCAATATCATTTTGACAAGATTCAACACATTTAAATCCCCGATGCTCGTATATGGCAATTGCTCGCTGATTGAATTTATTCACATTTAATCGTAATTTTTTTCCTGCAGCAACTTGCTCATACCAAGAAAAAACTTGATTCCCATAACCTTTACCACGAGTAGCATTAGTCAAATACAATTTACTTAAATAAACTTCGTCTGCTAAGTCGCGATAAGCCGTATAGCCTACTGGTTGATTATTGGCCAACAAAATAAAATATTGATCGCCTTCAGAAATTTCTTTTTGAATATTTTCCAACGATTGATAGGTTCTCAACATATAATTCACTTGTTCTTCCCCTATAATGGGTGTATAAATTTCTGGCCAAATTTCTTTAACTAATTGATCGACAATTAGTATTTGATCGTTGTTTGTTACTTTTTCAATTTTAAAAATAGGTAATTCCCACTCTCTTATTTCAATGTTAGGGCATCAATTTTAGCTAACTCTTCCTCTGAGAATGTCAGATTATCTAAAGCTTTTAAGTTATCTTCCAATTGCGAAACTTTAGAAGCCCCGATTAAGACACTGCTCACTACTTCTTGACGAATATTCCAAGCCAACGACATTTCTGCTAAGGTTTGGCCTCTTGCTTCTGCAATGGCATTTAATTCTTTGACTGTTGCCAATGTTTCTGTCACTCGGTCTTCTGATAAGAACGGACTATTAATACTCGCTGCTCGTGAATCTTCTGGAATGCCATTCAGATAGCGATTGGTTAACAAACCTTGTGCGAGCGGAGAAAAAGTAATTGCACCAATACCCTCTTCTTCTAAAACTTGAAGCAAGCCTTCTTCTGGTTCTCTATTAAGCATATTATATTTTTGTTGGTGAATAATAAAAGGTGTTTTTTGTTCTTTTAAAATTTTCATCATCGCGGCGGTTTGTTCGGCTGAATAATTTGAAATACCAACATATAAAGCCTTACCTTGTTTAACTAATAAATCTAGAGCATGTGCTGTTTCTTCTAATGGTGTATTCGGATCTGGACGGTGATGATAAAAAATATCGACATAATCTAAGCCTAAGCGTTTCAAACTTTGATCACAGCTCGCGATTAAATTCTTCTTAGACCCCCACTCACCGTATGGACCGGGCCACATATAATAACCCGCCTTCGATGAAATAATCATTTCATCCCGATAAGCACTTAAATCTTCTTTTAACATGCGTCCAAAATTACTTTCTGCAGAGCCTGCTGGTGGTCCATAGTTATTAGCCAAATCAAAGTGAGTAATTCCTTCATCAAAAGCTTTGAAAACTAATTTTCTTTGATTATCTAACGGATCGACATCGCCAAAATTATGCCATAATCCTAACGAAATTAGAGGAAGTTTCAGACCTGATTTTCCAACCGAACGATATTGCATTGTTTCGTAACGTTTTTCTTTTGCTTGATACATTTCTCCACCTCATTATTATTTTTTGATATACATCCTTTGTATACCCTTTCAGTATACCCTTTCTTATGAAATCTTAACAGGGTATTTCCTACGTTTGTTTAAAAACAAGGAGCTATCGCTTCTTTTCCAGATATGTTATTCTTATCATCATTAGGGGGGATTTTATGAAATATTACGACCAACATTTGCATACTTTTTTATCGTTTGATTCCAACGAACAATTTGAAAATTATTTGACTCATCAACCTGAATTCTTTGTAGCAACTGATCATTTTGATTTAGAAAATGCTGGCACAGGTTTCAAAGATGATATACCCGATTATCACATTTTGGCGGAAAAATTAGCCGCATTACAAGAGCAATCTCCGACAAAATTTTTACGGGGGATTGAACTAGGTGTCGTTCCAGGGCAAGAGCAGCGAATCTTAGATTATCTGGCTACCCATCCTTACGATTTAAAACTTTTAAGCATCCATCAAAATAAACAATTCGATTACATGGATGATCGCGTACTAACGATGGATAAATTTAGAGTGGCCAAAACCTATTTTGATCAAATGTTAGCCGTAGTTGAAAATTTTCCAGATGGTCATATTTTGACCCATTTTGAATATGGTTTGCGTCGCTTCGATTTTACTGCCAAGGAATTAGAAGAACATTTCGAAAAAGAATTAACAGCTATTTTTAAGAAAGTGATTGAACGCGAACTCGCCTTTGAAGTCAACGCTAAAAGTTTTGGTCGCTATAAAAACGCCCACTTATATCGTTATGGCATTCCGTTATACCAAAGCCTCGGAGGCAAACTATTTACTCTAGGTTCCGACGCTCATGTAGCCGAAGACTATCGTTTACTCTTCCGGGAAATGAGTCAATTGTTAAAAGAATTTGACGTCAATCAACTCGTTGTTTTCCAAGGGAACGAACGTTATTTTACCGAATTACCGTAAAACTGTTTCACGTGAAACAGTAAAGAGATTTAGGCAGAACTGCTACCTAAATCTCTTTTTTATTCTCCCCAAATCTCACTAATTGGTTGATCCACTTCGACTTTAGTACCCTCGAAGGTTTCTTCAAAATATTTTTGAGCTTCTGGCGAGTGATACAGTTCTCCTAGTCTTTGTAATGCCGTTTCATTTTCTCGCCCCTCTTTGACAACAATGACATTAATTGTTGTACGAATTGCCGTATTTGCTTCCTCATGAAAAATTGAATCTTTTAAGACATTTAAACCGCCCTCTAACGCAATGGTATTACTAATTAAGACGACATCTACGTCTGGTAAAATTCTTGGCCCCGTTAAGTCATCAATTAAAGTGAATTTGAGCGATTTAGGATTTTCAATAATATCATCGGGTGTTCCAATCCCATCATCAAAATCCTCTTTCAACTTAATTAAACCGGCTGTTTCTAATAATCGTAATCCGCGAGTGGTGTTCGATGGATTGTCGGCTAACGCAATTGTTGCACCATTTGGTATTTCTTCAACAGATGCAAATTTTTCTGAATATATCCCTAACGGTTCGACATACGTTGTCGCAATCGGTACTAATTTATCTGGACTCGATTCATTAAAACTTTCTAAATAGCCAATCGACTGAAAAGCATTAGCATCGATGTCACCATCAACCGTTGCCGCGTTAGTAATAGGTCCGCCCGTAATATTTTTTACTTCAATCGCGAGTCCTGCTTCTTTGGCAGCCTCTGTTTTTGCAATAAAGTTCCAAATGTCAGCATCGGAGCCAACCGATCCAACAATCACTTTTTCAACTGACTGTTCTGAAACATCTGACTCTTTCTCAGGTGTCTCAGCACTTGATGTTTTACCACAACCACTAATTACCGCAATACTCGCTAACAATAATAACCCATAACCAACCTTTTTATTTTTCATTTTCATTCTCCTTTGTTTAATTCATTGTCATACCACCAGTCACATTGATACTTTGTCCTGTCATATAACTGGCTAGTGGACTTGCCAAAAATAAAACCACATTTGCAACATCTTGCGGTGTTCCGGTCCGACCGAGCGGTATTTGACTTTGATCTTCCGCCAAGACTTGCGCAGCACTCATCCCACGTAGTTCCCCGCCTTCGACTCGCTCACGATGCTTCATTGCTGTTTCAATAATCCCTGGACAAACCGCGTTGACCAAAATGCCTTTTGAAGCAACTTCAATTGCCAATGTTTTAGTCAGTCCCAGTACTGCATGTTTAGATGCGACATAGGCGGACATCCCACGGTAGCCATTTTTCCCAGCTTGAGAAGCAATTAAAATGACTCGACCCGCTTTTTGTTTTTTAACCATCAATTGGACAATGTGTTTACAGGTTAGATAAACACCACGAGCATTAACCGATTGGACTCGATCGTAATCACTCGTTTGGCTCTCAATTAAAAATCCCATCGTTGAAATACCTGCGACAGCAACAAGGATATCAGGAACCAACTGATATCCTTCTAATTGTTTAACCAGAACAATTAGGCTATCCTCTTGGGCAATATCGACTCGAATATGGAATAAATTCTCAGAAATTTTTTGCAAACTTTCATTCGGATAAGCAATGTCAGCAGCTACTACTACAGCATCCTCTGCTAAAAACGTTTCAACAATAGCTTCTCCTATTCCTTGATTCGTACCAATGACAAGGATAATTTTTGAATTCAAACTAGGAAAATACATTTACCCTACCACTCGGCGTTCAAATGCATCTTCACTAATCCCATCAGCTAATACGATTTTGGCGTATTCTTTTGCACCAAAAAGCGAGTGATCGCGATAATTACCACAACTTTCGATCGACACTCCTTGAATGTCCTCAAATTTTGTTTCATAAGCAATAATATTTAAGACTTCTGTTAGAGCAACCGCAATCTCCCTAGCACTTGGTACGCCCCATGTAATTAAATGAAAACCTGTCCGACAACCAAATGGTGAGATATCAATAATCCCATTAATTCGATCACGTAATAAATCCGCTAATAAGTGTTCAAAAGTATGAACAACGCCGGTTGGTAATTCTTTTTCGTTTGGTTGTAAAAAACGAATATCATAATTCGCAATCACATCACCTTTTGTGCCTTTCTCTTCAGCAATTAGGCGTACGTACGGTGCCTTGACCTTTGTATGATCCAATGTAAAACTTTCAACTTCTGCCATATTTTTTCTCCTCCAAAAATAGATTATAAAATAAAAAAACCGTCCCTTTGCCAAATTAAATTGACAAAGGGACGGATATTTTCCGTGTTACCACCCAAATTTATGCTATTTTTACAAATAACACCTCTACAGTTTCAAATAAAACCTGACAATATAACGGTTGCTCCCGTCCATAAAGCGTGAACCTTATGGAAAACTCTGAGTTCATCTTCACCATCTCTTTTGCTCCCCTTTTTCACCAACCAGAGGTCTCTAAAAACAAAATTGATTGCTACTCTTCTCATCAACGTTTCATATTAAATTAACCATACTTTAACGAATCATATTTTAATTGTCAAGAATTAAATCTGATTTATTCAAAAATTAATCTCACACCTACTACATATTCGCGCTCACTATTAGGTAATTTCCCCGCAAATGTTGCAAGGTTTTTCTGAATCATCTGGAATAATCCGGATTATTGTATGAGCCTTTCACTGCTTCGCCCATTCAAGACAAGATAAATCCCCCGATAGATTGGTCTATTGAGCCAATAATTCGGGGGATTTCATTAATTATTTAATAACCATAAAACGCTCAGCGTCATCCATGAATTCTTTTTCACCAGCTGGTGCTTGGATTGAACCAAATGGCATTTGACCAGTTAATTTCCAGTTGGCTGGAATGTTCCAAGTTGCTGCCACTTCTTCATCAATAATTGGATTGTAATGTTGTAAACTTGCACCAATGTTTGCTTCAGATAAAGCAACCCAAACTGCATGTTGTGCAATTCCAGTTGATTGATCAGACCAGATTGGGAAGTTTTCTGCATATAAAGAGAATTGTTCTTGTAAAGCTTTCACAACGTTTGTGTCTTCAAAGAATAAAATTGTACCTTTACCAGCTGCAAAACTTGCTAATTTTGCTTGTGTATTTGGGAATGCTTCTGCTGGTGTTAATGGTTTCAACGTATTTTCAACAATGTCCCATAATTTTGCATGTGCATCATCCATTAAAATCACTACACGAGAAGTTTGTGAGTTGAATGATGACGGGCTAGCTTTGACAGCTGCTTTAATTAAATTTGTCACTGCTTCCTCAGAAATTGGTAAATCATTCCCTAATGCATAAATTGAGCGACGGTTTTCTAACATTGAAATATAATTTGACATATTATTTTCTCCTTTAAGTAAACAATTATAGTTTGTGAACGAGCTTGTTTTTATCTCGAATTCGTAACAAATTATAAGTGATAATAAAAACATAGTCAAACAATCCGCTTAGATTAAAAACATAGCAAGAGACTTCCCACCTAGTTCCCATATATCACAAGCATTTATTTTTGCCCGCGAAAATAGGAATGATTATACATTTTAAAATTTGTATCTTTTAATTCTTTCGCCGCATCCGCTAACCAATTAGTATTACGAATTAAGCCTCGCCCTACTGCGACTAAATCCGTTTGCTTCGTTTGTAATAGGAATTCACATAAACCTGGATCATCCAGCAAACCAACCGCTACAACCGGAATCGTTATCGCTTGTTTGAGGGCAGTTGCAAAAGGTACTTGATAGCCTGGATGAAGAGCGATATTCGGTTTGATATCAAGTAAACCCCCAGTTGATACGTCAATGCAATCAATCCCATCCGCTTCCAACCATTGAGCCAAGGTTTGCCACTGTTTCAAACTATTTTGTTCTGTTACGTAATCACTTAAGGATAAGCGAATCCACAACGATCCTTGATAAAACTGACGAATTTCAGTAATGATTTCCTTAACAAAACGATAACGATTTTTTAAACTCCCACCATATTCATCTTGACGTTGATTGGTCAGGGATGATAAAAACTGATTAATTAAATAACCATGAGCACCATGAATTTCAATCATATCAACGTCCGCTGCTATCGCCCGTTTTGTTGCCTCAATAAAATCTTTTTGTGTTTGTTTGATTGTCGCAATGGTCATTTCAGTCGGAATTTGGTATTCCTCATTAAATCGACTAGCACTCGGAGCAATCGCTTGAACGGCATCCTTAGCTTTTCTTCCTCCATGATTTAATTGAATCCCGACTGTCGCACCTAAAAAATGCAAACTAGCAACTAATTTCTTTAACTCTTGGGCTTGTTCCTCGTTCCATAAACCTAAATCTTGATTGGTCAAACGACCATCTGGATGAATCGCGGTCGCTTCAATAATAATTAAACCGACTTGACCAATTGCTCGGGCACCATAATGAGCGAAATGAAAAGGCGTCGCAACGCCATCTTCCTTTTGAACTTCATACATACACATTGGTGGCATCACTACCCGATTCTTTAAAGATAGCTGAGCCATTTCAACTGGCGATAATAATAATGACATCTAGACTCCTTCTTTCTTAATTTTAAGTCTACTGTACCAAAAAAGTCGATACTTTGCATGTCTCGGCTAAAGTTGAGTTCGTTGACCGAAAAAACGATGCGTGTTATTTTGAAAACAGAAGTTATGAAACGGAGGAATTCATCATGAATTTTCATCAAGAACCGAATATTTTCGTCACCCAAGTTGAACTAAACGTCCACAACCTGACACATATGAAGGAATTTTATATACAAGTTTTAGGATTAAGGCCATTACAAGAAACAGCGACTAGCGTTTCCCTTTCAGCTGATGGTCAACACACACTTGTCACACTCGTTGAGCACGATGATTTCTTACCTAAACCACGACGCTCCGCTGGAATGTACCACTTTGCTTTACTACTGCCACAGCGAGCAGATTTAGCTAATTTCGCGGCCCATTTACAAAAAATTGGCTATCCTTTTGGCGCCTCTGATCATGGGGTCAGTGAAGCAATCTATTTAAGTGATCTTGAAGGCAATGAAATTGAAATTTATACGGATCGTTCTCCGCAAGAGTGGACTTGGCAAAGTGAACTAGTTGAGATGACCATTGATCCTTTAGATTTCAATGATTTATTCGAACAACAAACAAAAGCTGGCTGGAAAGGAATGCCCTCTGACACTATCATGGGCCATCTGCATCTATATGCTTCTGAACTCGAACAAACGAAAGATTTTTATACGAAAGGATTAGGCTTTAACATCGTTAGTCGCTATGCCAATCAAGCACTCTTTTTGTCTACCGGCAACTATCATCATCACATCGCAATCAACACTTGGATGGGCGTTGGCGCACCAAAAGCTCAGCCCAATCAACTAGGGATGGCTTTTTATACCTTGCAATATCCTAATACCGCGTCACTTGAGCAAGCAAAGCAACAATTAGAGCAAATCGGTGCTCCCTTAGAAGAAATCAACGGTCTCACTATCACAACCGATCCATCTGGAAATCAGCTATATTTAACAACTCTATAATGAAAAAAATCCCCGATGTTGGTAGTCATCGGGGATTTTTTATAGTTCATAAACGTTTTGCATACTAGCATCAACATCAACAAAATAACGACTCATTTTATCAGGATCGTAATAAACAGTCACTTGATTATTTAAAAAAGGCAGTGGGTCAAAACGTAGTAAACGGCTTTTAAAAATGTATTGTTGACCACGCGCATCTTGATACGTACAAGTCAAATACATTTGATACTGCATATTTACTCGAATATTTGAAGGGGCAATGGCTAAGTTGCTGGCAATAATTTGGCGTCCGCGATTTCGTAAATCTTGTTCTTTTCTTTTTTGGCGACTGTAAAAAATAAAAATCCCTAGCCCGATACCGATTAAAATCAGTGCTGGTAAACCAAAAGATAACAAAAAGACAAGACGGAATATTGACTCGTTTGTGATTGTGCCTGCCGTGTCAAAATCAATTGTGATAAACTGCATTCCAATCGCAACAGATAAAAAAATTAGTCCCATTCCCATTAACAAGATGCCGGTCCAACGAAGATTTAAATAAATACTTTTTCGCCGCATTACTCTCTCCTCCCAAACATTCTCTAGTTACTCATAGTTTACCACATTCCTTCAGATTTTAACGAGCCTCAACCTGTCAAACTATCATACAAGCTACTTTTTTGTTACACTTAAATTAACAAGTAAAAGGAGGTTCTCATGTCTACTAAAATTATTTACACCGCCATTATTTTACGTCCCAAACATCAAGAACGTTTACAGGCACTTGCCCCTACTTACGAATTTCGTAATGCGGAAAACCCACTCTCTGAAGCAGAAATCCCACAAGTCGAAATCATGCTCGGGTGGGACCCTAAAGTTGGAAATCAAATTTTAGCTTTAGAAAATCATTCCTTAAAATGGATTCAAGCCAATAGTGCGGGTGTCGATTATCTTGATTTAGCCGCACTTGATAAACAAGGCATTTTACTAAGCAATATGAGTGGGATTCATGCCATTCCAATTGCCGAGTCTGTTCTGGCGATGCTTTTAGCCCGTTATCGTGGCATTCAAGCATCGATTCGCTCCCAAGAAAAAAACGAATGGCTCGCCTTCGAGCATGTTCCTTATGATGAACTGAACGGTAAAAAAATGTTAATTATCGGTCCTGGAAAAATTGGCCAACGTTTGGCACTCATCGTTCAAGGGCTTGGTGTCAATGTTTCTGGCATGAGCCGTAGCGGTCGCCAATTGGAGCATTTTGACGTTGTTTATCGACAAGACACTTTACAGCAACATTTAGGCGATTTTGATATTATCGTTAATATTTTACCACTGACAAACGAAACGCATCATTACTATAACGAAACTTTCTTTAATCAAGTCAAACCTGGCGCAAGTTTTATCAACGTCGGTCGCGGCCCAAGTGTCGATACAGACGCTTTGATTCGTGCACTTGAAACTCAACAACTTGCCTTTGCCGGTCTCGATGTTTTTGAAGAAGAACCTTTAGCTGCTGACAGTCCTCTTTGGCAAATGGAAAATGTACTCATTACACCACATATTTCAGGATTAGTCCGCCATTTCCAAAAACTTATTAGTGAGATTTATTCCGAAAATTTAAAGAGTTACCTCGCTACACAAGATTTAGCACGTAACCAAGTTGATTTAACCTCAGGCTATTAAAAAAACGTTGTGCTGTATGTGTGTGGTTTTTACACTTTTCTATACAGCCAACGTTCTTTTTATATGTTTTGCACCTGATAGGCGAGTCATTCTAGAAGTTTCCAGAAGAGTGGATACCAATCACAAGCGACATTATACTCATATGTGCTCCCAAAGGGGTTCAATCAATAATGTATAAGCTTTAAATCATTTCACTAAATAAATAGGTCTCAACTAGTTGGTAAGTTGCTTCAATCGAATCACGATGTGTCCGCTCATATGCGTGACTGGCTTCAATTCCTGCTCCAATTAGACCATGTTTCACATCAGCACCTGCGCGCATTGCCGCTGAAGCATCACTACCGTAAAACGGATAAATATCTAATTGATAAGGAATCTTATTGGCTTGGCACAGCGCAACAAAATGATTACGTAACCCTAAATGATAAGGACCTGATCCATCTTTCACACAAATAGAAACCGTGTACTCATCTGTTTGTTGATCATCGCCCATTGCACCCATATCAACTGCCACGTATTCGACAACTTTGTCATCAATATTCGAATTGCCACCGTAACCAATCTCTTCATTATTTGAAAAAAGGAAATGTGTGGTATAAGGTAACGTTTGATTGTTGGCTTTGATTTTTTCTAAAAAGCTCAATAAAATCGCTGCACTGACTTTATCATCTAAATGACGTGACTTAATAAAGCCGCTATCCGTAATTTCTGTGCGTGGATCAAAACTAATAAAGTCACCCACTTCAATCCCTAAAGCGCATGTTTCTTCTGCGTTAGTTGTTTTTTCGTCTAAACGGATTTCCATATTGTCTTGATTGCGTTCTGCTGTCGCAGCATCTTTATAAACGTGGACACTTGTTTGACGCATTAAAATGGTACCAGTAATTTCTTTACCTGATTGCGTATGAATCGTACAATATTCGCCTTCAATGGCATTAAAAGTAAAGCCGCCAACTTTGTCTAATTTTAAACGACCATTCGGACGAATCCCGCGAACCATCGCACCTAATGTATCAATGTGTGCCGTAATAAAACGATGCTCTTTTGTATTCTCACCAGGAACTGTCACAATTAAACTACCTTTACGATTTTCAGAAGGCTCGTAACCCATTGCTGTTAGTTTATTGGCTACATAATCAATAATTGTTCGCGTATAACCAGTTGGCGAAGGAATCAACGTCAATTCTTTTGTTAATTCTAATAAATTTTCCATAAAAACACTCCTCGAATTCTCTATTTCACGCCTTCTATTATAGCCGACTTCGAATCAGATGCCTATGTAAAACAAACAAGAAAAGCAAGGATTTTTTACAATTCCTTGCTTTCTTTCTCTTTATTCCATTTGATTTCTTTTAGCTAAAATTTCTTGGCCACCCGTGACTTCAATAATGTTTCCTGTAATAAAATCAGATTGTTCTTCACATAAAAAAACAATCGTTCGTGCAAGATCTTCACCCGATCCAGAGCGCTTTTCTCCCTCAATCGACTGGTTTTTTGCCTCTTGAATCGTCATTTCTTTGAACATGCCTTTTATATCGCCTGGACAAACCATATTTACGGTGATGCCATTGCGACTTTCCTCGAGAGCGACACTACGGGTCAGTGAAGCCGCCCCGCTTTTAGCCGCTGCATAGGCTGCCCGATAACGCCAAGCCGGAGCGTTACCGACCTTCTCGAATCCTAACATCACTATGCGCCCCCAATGATTTTTTGTCATTTCTGGCAAAATCGCTTGAAGTAAATAAAAGTAACTATTCAAATTGCCGTCTACCATCGCTTGCCATTCGCTCAACTGATAGTCACGTAACAACTTTTGTTCTTTAATAAAAGGGCCAGCATTATGGACTAAAATATCAATTCTGCCAAAAGTCGCCAAGGTTTGAGAGACTAACTTTTGAACGTCTGCATACCGACTAACATCAGCTTGGATAGCCAACGCTTGAACAGCGTATGTTTGTCTAATGAAGTCCGCCGTTTCTTCAGCGGCTTTCTGACTATGCACCTGACACTCCACATGACTAAAGTCATGGGGTTCTTAGGTAATACACCCTAACGGACGTAAATCTACTAAGCTATCCCCGAAAGTCCTTCGGTTTTAATATTTATACTCGCATTGATATCTCGGTCATGAACCCTTCCACATTGACTACAAACCCATTCACGAACATCCAATTCTTTCTTTCCATCATTATGACCGCAAGAAGAACAAATTTGTGAGCTAGGAAAGAAACGGTCAACCTTAATTAAGGTTCTACCCTTCCACTCGCACTTGTAGGTTAGTTGTCTAACAAATTCACTCCAAGATACATCACTAATTGATTTCGCTAATTTATGATTCTTAACCATTCCTTTTACATTTAAATCTTCAATACATATGATTTGATTCTCATCAGTTAGTTTTGAAGACAACTGGTGTAAAAAGTTATTTCGCTGATTAGAAATCTTCTCATGAATACGTGCAACTTTCAGTTTTTGCTTTTGGTAGTTTTTACACTCATCTAATTTACGATTGTGTTTTTTTGCTACCTCTAAGCGTTTAGAAAGCTTACGTTGCTCGATTATCAAACGTTTTTCTAGTGAGCGATAGAACTTCTTATTGTCTATTTTTTCACCTGTGGAAGCTATACAGAAGTGGGTAAGTCCTAAATCTAATCCGATTGTGTTATCTATAGGTTTCTTTTGAAAATTCTCGGTATCAACTAAGAACGTCGCAAAGTATTTACCTGATTTTGCTTGGCTAATCGTCACATTCATTAACTTACCATTGAAGCGTAATGTTTCAGCCATTTTTACCCAACCAACCTTAGATACATAAAAGTAATTATTATTTACTTTCATGCCCATAGCTGTTCGATAAGACTTCTTAGAATACTTCTTACTTTTGAATTTTGGAAATCCAAAACTTGACTTGAATGTATTCTTGTATGCTTTATTTAAATCCATAGCAACTTGACTAAGAGGTTGAGCTTCAACTTCTTTTAACCAAGAATACTCATCTGTCTTTTTTAATGATGCATAAGTCGTCTTGTCTTCTTGATAGTCAGCATTTTCTTTTTTCATCTTATAATTGGTGATTCGTTGATCTAATAGGAAATTCCAGTAGAAACGAACACAGCCAAAAGTCTTTTGAAATTGAATCTGTTGTCTAACATTAGGGTAAATTCGAATTCTATGTGCCTTTTTCACTTCTGTACACCTCCTTAACGTAATCAATATCTCGTTCTTTGATCTTCAACATATCGCTTGATAGTGGCACTAGATACATTTCCTGCCGTTGAAACAAAATAGGAGCGTGTCCAAACACTAGGCATTCTGCTTAGGTGTTCAAACTCTTGCCTTAATATTCGTGACGTTCTTCCTTTAATCACTTTCATAATATCTGAAGGTGAATACGTTGGTTGAACATTCACAAACAAATGACAATGGTCTTTATCTGTCTCTATTGCAATGATAGTCCACTCTTTTTCTTGGCAAAGTTCTGCCACGAGTGATTTAAATCTAGCGTCCACATCGGAATCTACAAATATTTTCCGGCGATATCTTGGACAAAAAACAAAGTGGTAATTGATTAACGATACAGTCGTTTTCGAATGTCTGTAATCGTTATCCATGACCTTATTATACATCAAATCGTGTACGTAACCAATATTTATATACACTAAAATATTAAAACTATTGACTTTTTGTGTGGAGTTTGTTCACGTAAGTTCGCTACTTCCTACGCAGTTCTCTGATGAACTTCTTTAGGTTTTCCCTAAAGCACAGACTATATCTTATCCATTGGCCTTACCCAGTATGGCGAAACCACTTCCACACGCTTGTGTGTACTTCCCTCAAGAGGAATAGTCGTTGAACCTTCCTATTTCTAGGCTTGGCTGCTGATTTCCGATTATTAAACACTTAGGATTTAACCTTATGTCATCTGATTGATTTTTTCTGCTTTCGCTACCATCACGCTTGAGTTTGGTTATCTCTACGTTGTGGTTCAATCGGCTTTACGAATTCCCAGCAATTCAGTTTCTTAGTTGGAATATAGGAGATTTTCTATATTCTCTAAATGCAAGTTTCCCTACATTCTTACAGGTTGTTTACGGGTTATCATCCTACCATTAAAATAGTGGGTTTTCTCGCCCGTAAATTCTATAATTAATCACGACATGATTTCCATCCTGTGCTAAAGCTAGCGCTGTTCGTTTGCCAATCCCTGTCGCACTTCCAGTAATTATCGCTACTTTTTGACTCATCTCTCGCCCTCCTAGTGTTCTTTTACTAGTGATAAAAATTCAGCACGTAAAGCCGAATCGGTTGTAAAAGCCCCACGCGTAGCCGACGTTAATGTCACGGCACTTTATTTTTTCACGCCACGGCTACACATACATAAGTGCTTTGCCTCAACCACAACCATCACGCCGACCGGTGCTAAGACCTCTTCTAATGCTTCCGCAATTTGGGTAGTTAAACGTTCTTGAACTTGGAAACGACGTGCATAACCTTCAACCATTCGTGCAATCTTTGATAATCCAGTAATTTTTTCACCTGGAAAATAACCCACATGTGCCACCCCGAAAAAAGGCGCCAAATGATGTTCGCACATCGAATAAAACTCAGTATCTTTTACTAAAACAAGTTCTTGGTAAGGCACATCAAACGTCTTTTCTAAATGTTGCTTCGGATCTTCACGGTAGCCTTCGGTATACTCTAAAAGGGCTTTTGTCATACGATACGGTGTTTCAAGCACACCTTCGCGCTCGGCATCATCGCCACAGACCGTCATCAAACCTTGTAAAGCTTGTTCAAAAGCTACAACTTTATCTAATTTGTCAGTCATTTCCTCAGAATCCTTTTGAATAAAGGGAAAATATGCCTGTAATAATTGTTTCTCTTTATCGTAATCGTTTACATTTCGACTCATTTCTCTCGACCTCTTCGTTTCATTATTTAATTAAAAATACGATTTTCTTTTTATTATAGAACGAAATACTGCATTCACAAAGAAATGCGCCTTTCAATCGCTTTACGTACCAAAAATTCACTTGAACAGTATACTTAAAAGTAGTACGGACACTTCATTTTTTTTATTATTAATTAAGGAGTTGATTAAAATGGCCCATGGTGTTGTCATAGTTGGCGCCTCAGTTGCTGGTTATAATGTTGCAAAAGAATTACGGGCAAAAGGTTACGAGGAAAAAATTACATTGATTAGTAAACAAACAAGTCTCCCTTACGACCTCAAACCTTTGTCAAAAGACTGGATGCTTGCACAAGATCATTTACTCCCTCCTGTTTTTCAAGATGAGTCCTTTTATCACAATCAAAACATTACACTAAAATTAGCGACCGAAATCGTCGCGATTCTTCCGGAAGAACATCGAATTCAAACAGCGAACAAAGAAGAAATTCCCTACGATCAATTAGTTTTAGCAATTGGTTCAACTTTACGCATTCTTGATGCTCCAGGTGTCGATGCCGCAGGAATTTTCTATTTACGCGATATTAAAGACGCTTCTAAAATTAAACAATGGGATAAAAAAACCAAAGACGTTGTCATTGTCGGTGCTGGATTTATTGGTTTAGAAATGGCGTCAACTTTTGCTCAAGTCGGATTAAACGTGACGGTTATCGAACATGCCGAATACCCACTTGGCCGAATTATCGGTACCGAAGCTTCGCATTATTTTACAAAAATGCATCGTGCAAGAGGTGTGACGATTTTAACCGCTGAGGATGTGACTGAATTTGAAAAAGATGAAAACGGCAACGTAAAAGCTGCCGTTACAGCCAGTGGTAAAACAATTGCTTGTCAAATGGTTATTATTGGAATTGGCGTCGTTCCAAATACGTCCATCAGTCACCCTGAACTTGAAGTCCAACGTGGTTTTGTCGTCAATGAATACGGTCAAACCTCGCTACCAGATGTTTATGCGGCTGGTGACTGTACGGTTTGGCCTTACCACGGTGAACTCATTCACGTCGAGCATTGGGAGCACGCACGCGCCCATGGTCGCTATGTCGCTCGCAATATTATTAATCCTGAAAGTGAACCTTATGCTGTTCGGCCATACTTTTGGACAGATGAATACGATCAAACATTTGAATACTTAGGCCATGCCATGTCTTGGAAACAGGCAGTCATTCGCGGCTCATTAGACGAACGTGAATTTAGCATCGCCTATCTTGATGACGAGCAGCGGCCGTTAGCGATTCTCTTTGCAAACAACGCTGAAAAACGCAAAGAAGTCGCGGCTTTAATGGATAAGAATCGGCCAATTGACCCTGTCAAATTCCAAAATTCAACCATTCCCATTCAAGAAGCATAAGCAATTAAAAAGAAAAAAACAGAGGAAAATTTCTCTGTTTTTTGTCTTTTTTTATAAGGCAGATAAACCGGCACCTACCAAACTCGCATTATTTTCATATTTACTTAAAACAAGCGAAGCGACACTTTCTTGTTGCACCGGCAACATTTCTTTAATGAGACGTTCTTTTAGTAACGGTAATAAATGCGGATTCAACATCATCACACTGCCTCCTAAGACAATTTGAGTCGGATTAACCAGTGAAACAATCACATAAATCCCATGCGTTAAAGAATCTAAAAAAATCATCGATGATTGCCACTGCTTGTTCTTCTTTTTTCTCATAATTTTCAAAAAGTAAAGCCGTTGTCATCGTCGCGTCGCCATAACGCACTCGGGCTTTTTCTTGTAGTGCTGAACCACTCGCAACAAATTCCAAACGCTCAGTTTTCGTCCGATCTTGTGTTCTTACAGGAACTAAGCCGAGTTCCCCCGCTAATCCACGTCCTCGAGTCGGTACACCGCCTTCAAAAATTGGACTCGCAATCCCGGTTGAAACCGTTAGAAAAACGAGAGATTCTTCAGCCGACAGACCGGATGCCTTCCATTCTGCAAAACCCGCATGGATCACATCATTATCCATTCGAATCGTTTCAACCCCTGGGAATGTGGCTTGTAATCGTTCACGAATTGGAAAATTTTCCCAATTTAAATTATTTTGAAAAACGACAATACCATTTTTACTGTCAACAATTCCTGGAACACCGACACCTAGGGCTATTTCTTCCGCCGTCAGATTCGTCTTTTCTCACAGAGATTGAATCGCCGCTACTACAATTTCAAACATCTTTTCTCGATTCGTACCATCGCTAGGCACAATCAACTCTTCCAAAACTTCACCATTGGGGCTAATTAAACCCACCGCGACTTTAGTCCCACCGATATCGACACCAATTAATTTTTTCACGCGATAACCTCCTTAAAATAACTAATTACATTTTATTCCCATTCATTTTAACATTTCTTGATAGTAATGGGAATAAAACGCTTGCACGTTCTATATAAGAGATTTTATTGATTTATGAAACTTTTTTAATCAAAAAGAAAGTGACTATCGGCAAGAATCAATCAAGGATTCATCCACCGAATTATTGTGACACAAAAACCAAACATTAATGATTTATGATGATAAAACTAGCTAAAATAAAGTACAAAAAACAGTCACGTAGTAACCAAAAAAAGTTAGATTTAAAAATCTAACTTTTGCAGATCAGCTCATTATTTAAATATTTCTGTTAATTTATCTTAAAATTTCAATACTCTTAAGCAATATAAAAAGGATTCCCTATCATCAATCGTTTGTCGGTTTTTCCCTTACCCGTTCCAAATACTTCGATTCTAAAATAACCACTTTCCAGTTCGATAGGTAGGTGAATAGCTTCTCCTATAACCATTTCTTCACAGCCGATAATTTGATTGTTTTGCCATAAAACAACCGTCGTTGGATTAAAGTTAAACGTTTTTAATTTCACTTGTGTTGTTGCGTCCACCGTTATCTCTAGTTGAGCTTTTCCTGGTAAAAGTTCTTGCCCCATGTAATAGACCTGCCCATTTTGTTGTAAGTGAAGTGTCATTTTAGGTCCCAAAGATATATAATAATTTCCCTCTTTCAAACTGGCTAAAATCGCCTGTGTCGTCTTTTCCCTAGCACCGATATAGGTTAAGGCGGTATTGTCTTTAGCTGCTTCTTCACGATGCCAATCACGCCCAGCACTACATGAAATGCGATAGCCTTGATTGAGTAAATCGACCCACATCTCATAGGCCAATTGACTACGATAATCTTCATCTGGGTTTAATCGATTCCACACCTCAATAAAATCAACTAAATGATAGTCATTGACATGATAATCCCAATGGCATCCGGTACAGATTGGACTCCCAATCGAGAAAGGATGGGCAATCCCTGCAAGGCCTTGTGCCTCTTTGACCTCGGTTAATGATTCATCAATTGTCTCAATCGTTGCCTTGCGCCAATCAACCACCCGGTTTACACCGATTACTAATAAATGACCAAAAAAAGTCGTCCATTCCATCCCAGACAATACAAGTAATTCTCCTATTTCTAGCGACTCAAATTCTCGAACTGGCGCCATCGTATTATGATCGGTAATGGCTAAAATATCGTAACCAAAGGCATGGGCTTGTTCTAGCAGTTCTGCTGTTGAAAAGTCCCCGTCACTATGACGTGTATGCGAATGCAACTCGGCTAAATAATAGTTCACTTTGACAACACTCCTTTAACCACTAACTCTACTGTGACTTCCGATTGTACGCAGTGCAAATTCAACTGGATTTCCCATTGGCCACTAGAAACTTTTTGGGGAATAAAGCCCCATGAACTTTCTTTTTCAGAAATAAGAATCTCTTGTTGTGTTTCTTTATTATGCCGGCATCCGAGATATTCGCCTTCGTAAGCTAATGACATGGTAACCAAATTTTGCAATGGCAAAAAATCCATCGCTTGTAAATTTTTCTCCCAATCATATTGGGGTAATGTCTCTTCAATCACACGAATGGCCAATTCTTTTGGCACCTCTTGTGGGTTATAGGAGAAGGCTATATGCAGAGCCTCATAGTCTTGGTCAAGAAAGATCTTTATTTTTTTATGTTGTTGATTATCTAATTCTGTTAACATCAGGGTCTGTTGAAAAAGTACTTCTTCTTGCGCACTCATCTTTTAAATATTCCTCCTAAAAAATACAGGCTCACTATAAATCCAAAGATTCTAGCGAGCCTGTTTGATTATTTAATATTTCTTTTTCATATTACTCACAATATAAAATCCTGCGGAAAAAAAACAAATTAAAAACATAATAACCGATAAGGCTGCTGTCCTTTCATAATCCATGTAACTATTAAATTGATCGTATAAAGAAATACCTAACATCTTTGGATGGTTTCCTCCCATTAAAAATGGGGTTGTAAAGGAACCCACATTGCCCATAAATACAAAGGTCATCGCTACTAAAATTTCTTTTTTAGTCACAGGGAAAATAATTTTTTGGAAAATCACCCACGGATTTGCACCAATATCTTTCGCTGCCTCAATCGATGAACGTTGGATTGCGGATAAACTTGCTAAAATCAAGAGTGAAACAAAGGGAATATTAAACCATAAATTCATGATAATAATACCTGTTTCATTAAACATCCATCCCAACTTAATATCCATCCCAAAAAGCTTACTGACGCGATTGACGACACCTGAATCGCGAATGACCATAATCACCGAATAGACCGCGACTAAGCCAGGTATAAAACGGGGAAGTAAATTCAAACTACTAACAATTTTACTGATTTTCGACGTGCTAAAACGAATGTATAAGGCTAAAATATAACCAAAAAATAAGGATAGGACGACCGTAATAATCACGATTTTCAACGTGTACATTAGATTGGTTTGTTGAATCGGATCGGTCAAAAAGTACTGATAATTAGCCAAGGTAAAAGCCTTGGTCTGGCCGTCTTGAAAGCTTCGAATGACCGTTGTTACTATTGGATAGACAATAAATAACATTACAATACTAAACGCCGGGAACAACAAGAGATAAGGTACGAGCATTTTTTTGACGTTTTTAAATTTTTTCAGCTCATTTGTCTGTGATTTGATTGGCAGTTCAATGGTCGACTTTTGAATCATCGCTTCTTTTTGCATCATTTAGACAACGTTCCAATCTTTTGATCCCATATTTCATTTAACTCATTGCCTAAGCTTCCTAAACTACTGGTACGGAAATTTTCAACATTTAATTCAGCCAGATATTTGGATTTTTCTGACGTAATGTTGGTACTATCAATGACTGGAATTGCTGCCATACTGTCTAATAAAATTTGCTGTGCCTCTTCACTCAGCATAAAATTCATGACTGCTTGTGCACCTTCTTGGTTCGAACCGATGCTTGGCATCACTAATCCATCCACATTACCGGTAAATCCAGGATCAATTTGTGTCATTTTGACCGTTTCTGGCAACATGCCATTCGATAAATTCGTAATCATCATATCTGCCCAAGTCGGAATCATGTCGACTTCGCCATTAATGAGTAAATCCAACGTCCCTTGGTTTTTATTCGGATAAATGACTTTTCCACCTGTTTGATACATTGAATCGTGCAGATCAGCTAATAGATCAAAGCCTTGCTCCCACTCGCTCTTCCATTTTTCATCACTAGAATTCATCGCTTCTTCTGGTAAGAAATTATAAATTGCCGTTTGAACAAAGGAACCACCCGCGCCACCCGATCCAGGTGTGTTATAAGAAAATCGTCCTGGATTGTCTTTAATCCAAGTGTACAACTCATCGGCTGTTTGTGGTGGATTCGGGACGTTTTCAGAATTATAAGCTAAGACAACGGTTGTTCCGCGATAAGGAACAAGTGTGCCTTTGCCTGTTGAAATTTCCGTTTGAACATTAGCTAAATTCGGAATTTTCTCGGCATTATAAGGAGTAAATAAATCCGAACCACCTTCTTGAATATACGCACCGTATTCCGCATCCGAAGTTAAAATTAAGTCATAGTTCGTCTTTGTTTCCCCAGCTTTTTTCGCTGCAACAATACGATCACTAACCGTCTGAGCGCCAGCGCCGGACATAATAAATTCCAATTTTAATTGATGTTCTTTACCGGCTTCACTTTTATTGAACGCTTCAACAATCTTCTCCATCCCGACTTTAACATTATCCGAACCACCTGCCCAAAGCGTGACGGTTTTTTGATGCTCTTCAGACGCGTTACCACTTGATGCACATCCGGCTAAAATACCTGTAGATATTGTCGTTACTATGCCTAGTACTGCCCATTTTTTCCAAGTTTTCATTGTTTTCCTCCTAATAGACCTTGAATTTATTAATCGTAAAGTAGAGAACTTGTTGCTTTTGATACTGTTTGGCTTGCTCTTTACTGAGATACAATTTAATCGGTTGTTCTTTATGTAATAAATAAACGACCGAATAATGCCCCGCATTCATAATATCCGACACCACACCTGAATGTTCCCCGGTTGTCTCAGATAACGAGACGTCTTCTGGTCGAAACGCCTGAAGTTGCTCGGTTTCTAATGGTAAGAAATTCATCTCACCAATAAACGAAGCCGTATAGCGGTTGATCGGGTTGTCATAAATCTCGGAAGGCGTACCAATTTGAGCAATCTTACCTTTTTCCATTACCACAATCCGATCCGATAAAGACATCGCTTCTTCTTGATCGTGGGTCACAAAAACGACCGTGACTTTTGTTTCCGCTTGTATTCGTTTCAGTTCTTCGCGCATTTGCTGACGAATCTTCGCGTCAAGGGCTGAATAGGGCTCATCCAGTAATAAGACAGCTGGTTCCAACAATAGCGAACGTCCAATCGCAATGCGTTGCTGTTGACCACCCGATAATTGACTCGGGTATTTTTTTTCTGTATCGGATAATTTAAGTAATGCCAACATATCGGTTATCTTTTGTTTGATTTCACTTTTAGAGAACTTACGTAGTTTCAAACCAAATGCTAAATTTTCATAAACGGTCATATGGCTCCACAAATTGTAGCCTTGAAAGACCATACTCGTTGGACGTTTTTCAGCTGGAAGATCCGTTACATTGTTGTCATCAATCCAGATTTCACCAGAATCAATCGGCTGAAAGCCGCCTAGGCAACGTAAAATCGTACTTTTTCCGCAACCAGAAGGACCTAATAAAGTTAAAATTTCACCCGAACGAATATTTAAATCAATCTTTTGAATCCCATCACCATTGTCATAAACTTTTGAGATGTTCTTGATACGTACTTTAAATTCTTCCACTAGTTTTCTAACTCCTTTTATAGTGAGATACCA
Organism: Enterococcus eurekensis; assembly: GCF_042654605.1. Taxonomy (NCBI): domain Bacteria; kingdom Bacillati; phylum Bacillota; class Bacilli; order Lactobacillales; family Enterococcaceae; genus Enterococcus; species Enterococcus eurekensis. The sequence continues at coordinate 29,522 of NZ_JBHSGT010000043.1, read as the reverse complement.
CCTGAAAATAAATCTTTACCGAAAATTTTACGGCAAAGTAGTAATAAAATAATCGTTGGAATAATTAAGATTAATGAAAATACCGCACCAGCCATTGGTGGGTAGTCTAAAATCACACCATACATCGACGTCGCCATTGTTTTAATTTCAGGAAAACCAACCAACAAGGTTCCTTGGGCTTCTTCTAACGAACCTAAAAACGTGTACATCGCAGAGACCGCAATCCCTGGTACTGCTGCTGGTAACGTAATCTTGAAAAAAGTTCGAAATGGGCCTGCACCCACATCACGTGCCGCCTCTTCTTGCTGAACATGAATTTTTTGAAACGAACTTGAAGGAATCCAAATCATAAAAATCATTGTATTTAAAATGTGAACAATAATAACGCCAACGAGTGTCCCCATCAAATTAAATTTATAAAATAAAATACCAAGCGCTGTGTATAAGCCAATTTTAGGGAAGGCATTTGATAATAGAAACGAGAACATAAAAAAACTCTTTCCCTTAAATTCATAACGTGCTAAGGCATAAGCGGCTGGAATACAAACAAGCATCGATAACGTTGTCGCTAATAAAGCAATTAAAAAGGAATTGACCATTGATTGAATCAAATTGTCTTGTTCAAAAATATAAACCCACCATTGAAAACCAAATTTGGTTGGTAAGACGTTTGGCACTTGGTACTGTTCCGCAAAAGCTAACATAAAGGTATTCACTAGCGGTCCATAAAAGAACAATAAAAAAACGGCAAAAAAAACTGTCTCAAAAAAATATTTTTTACCAAAACTATGATACAATCGCTTCGGATTTAAGTACTTCATGTTGATCCTCCTTCAATTGTAAATAAACCCACGCCGAGCGCGTCGTGATATTGTAAACCCCTTGTTCTTGAAACGCTTGAATCTTATCCAAATCATTGACTGTCCATACAGAAAAGTTCAGTCCCAAACTGCGTCCTTTTTGATAAATGTTGCTAGTTAACTGCTTATAATGGATATTTATCACTTTAGCACCTTGATTCGCCAAAAAGCTCAATGCTTCAAAAACATCGGATTCATACCAATCCTCGAGTAAAAAGACTGGATTCGTATTTTCAATATTGACTAAGACTTTTTCCGGCCATCGTTGCACGAATGCCATTGAAACCGCGCCACTAAGCTGAACAAAATCCCAGTAATCACAGGTTCGGGCTAATTGCTCGACTTCTGTCTCCAAATTGGATTCTTTGAGATCACAATTCAATAAAATTTTTGAACCTTTTAATAATAAAAACGCCTCTTTTAAACTTGGATACTCTCGTAACTCTAAGGCATCATGGTTTAATACCAGTTCACCTAAATGATTTTTTCGAATATCAACTTCTAAAGCATCGATTGGCTTACCGAGAAAAAACTGAATAAAGGATAAACAATTATCCGCTGTTCCATCACTGCCTGAATGTGCAGTTATCTGAGTCATTGTATTCCCACCTTTCTTCTATCACCACTCTAGTAGAGTAATATTGAGTTTGATTCAATTTATTGTAAATGAACGGTAAATTGAAATTTTTTTTGTAAATTTCTTGAAATGAAAATATACATACTATTCATAAAGGGGGCCTATGTTTTATTTTGAGACTCTTATCTTTTCAGAGAAGGTCGCCTTTTTGTCAATAAAAATGCAAAAAAAAACCACATTCACCTTAAATATAGTGAATGCGATTGATTTTTTTATTCTTTCACGCTTTTAGCCATTGGCCATTTGTCAAAGAAAGTATTCATAAATAACATTGGCATCATGTAGACGAATTGACCACCTAAGATTCCTAATACAGGATAACCTAAGCCTAGATCGTTCGCACCAAACGGCCAAATGTGTAAGTATTTAATCCAAAGAACACCTAAAACAGAACCAACAATGATTACTGCGCCAAATTGAACAGCAATACGTTTTAAAGCAGATGGCATAAGGGCTTGATTTGGATAATCATCAAAATGATGGTGCCATGCTAACATGACGTTAATAATCGTTAAAACAAATGAAGCAACGGCTAAATCTGGTGCGATACCAGCAGATTCTGCTAATGGCGTTAAGACATTTCTTAAAATTGGTAACATGATTGATGCACCAGCTAAAGAAATCGCTAGTCCTACGAAACCTGACCAAGGTTGTTTCGTTGTAATCCATTTTTGCGGGTAACCTTCGCCACCTTCTGCAGGGAATAAGAAGAAGAAAATAAACAACTGACACCAAGCAAGCGCGGTACTCCAATCACCAAATGGTTGACTTGTAATCGCCACTCCGTCGATTTGTAATGAGAAGAAACTTGGAACAATAAAGAAGATCCAAACAAGTAAAGCTAAAAATAATCCAAAGAATACTGTTCCAAAGCTAACAGCCCAATCATCTTTTGCGTGTTTACTGAATGGATATCTGCCAAACAGACTTGTGACTGGAATTTGTGCTAAGATCACCGCTAATGCGAAGAAGTTAATCGCTGCCCAACCTTTAATTGCTAAAAGCGCTTGTGCGTCGTCTACTGGACGGAATAGGACTTGCCAACTAAATGGCTCCCACCACATGCCTAAGAGCGATACAAACACTGCAAAGCCGACAAAACCAGTTAATAAAGCTAAACCTGTGTAACGTAAACCAGCAATTGGCTGTTTTGTTGTTTTCTTATACTTGCCATAGTTTCCTAAACTTAACGTAAACCAAACCCAAGTCGAAATGACCATCCAAAAGAACGTGCCTTCAACTGATTCTTTTAAGAAGTGCGCTTGAACATCTGGACTTAAATTAGCCACTGCACTGCCGCCAATTAATAAAATAATCATCTTCCAAACAAGTGACCACACAACCCAAAATACGGAAGCCACTGCAACTAACAGTGCAACGGTTGCGATCCCACTTAGTAGTGGATGCTTAATCCTTTTTTCCATAACAAATTTTTCCATAATCGTCTCCCTCTTCTAAACTTGAAGCACTTATGACTTCAAACCCTCTTTTTTATCTAGCGCATAACATATAATAATTTCAAAATAAATCGCGCTGATGACAAGCTTACTTTATCCCGGAGAGTAAGCGATTACAACTTAGTAATATTAAGAGGGCCTATTAATAAATTTAATAGATTTCGGAAAACGACTAATTGCTAAAGATTTTACCTGATAACGCTCGAAAATCCGTTCAAATTTCAAAATAAATTCAAAATCGATAGCAAAATTCATTTTTTCAATTATCCACATAAAAACCTGTGGATAAGCCTTTTTCCTCCTCAAAACAGTTATCCACAGATTTTCTTCTTTCCTTCGTAATGAGACCTGTGGACAAGTATCATGGGAGAAATATAAAAAGACATTCACTCACTACGAATAAATGTCTCAGTTGGTATGCCTATCTATTTTTTCCTTGCCTTTAAATACAGATAGTCCGATTTTTTCTTATAACGTTCAAAGTAGTTGCCTCCAAGAAATCTCCACTCTTCACTCTTCCAATATTTTTTAGCCGCGATTTTAATCGAATGTTCCAACCCGTGATGCGCACCTGCTGGATCGACATCAAAAAGTTGATGCATTTTTGCTTGATTCGAATAATTAAAGGATTCTGTTTCGACAATTGTTTTTCCTTTTAAAGTATTCGGATGATAATCTCCTGAAAAAATCCCAACCTCACCATCTTTTTCTTGTAAAACATCCCACTGCGTCACAAACTGCCCTGTTTTGACATTAACAATAAATTCGGATAAACCGTTCTTGGTGGTAATTTTGTCATTTTCTTGTCCCTTAAAGGGATAGTCCACTGAATAACGATTGTGCAATCTTGAAGTTTGGCAAAAACTCAAGCGTTGCTCTTTCCCGTAGGCTAGTAATTTATCTAGATCAGTCACGCCAGAATAATGCGTTCGAATATAGTTAATGTTTTGTCGATCAATATACATTCGAAATTGATGAATGATTTTTAATGTTTGTTGAGGAATATCTGGATTATTTTTAGGAACAAGCCCGTTAGGATAGGCTTTCGTTACCGATTGAGAAAAATTTTCCAGAAAGAAACTATGTGGCGGCATCTCTGGATCCAATTGATACGTACCTTCTAGCTGTAACATGCCATTGGTATCAATCCTCGCTCGCAAATGCTGCATCATGAGCGCAATTTTTTCTCTATCTGCATAAGTACTAGCATTAAATAATTTCGTATAAAGCGTTGAACCGACTCTTTTAGTTTCAGCCTTTAAAAGCGATAGTTGTGCAAGCATGGTTTGGGTAGTTTCGGTATTTTTCAAAGATGTACTTAGCTGTTTGAAGTAACCTAAAACTGCCTGCTGATCCCAGCCTTCTTCGATCCGCAATATTTTTTCATGAATAATTAATTCCTCGACATAGCGTTTGAATACTTGATTTGGCATCGCGCTTGGCTGTTTAATTTGATATTTTTTTATAAATTCACGATTATGCCAAAGTCGATCGATTTTATGAAGCCACCCCAAATCACAATCACTCCTCATCAGATCTGTTTCGTCTTTTGTTTCAATGATTTTGATTCCTACTTTTAAGAGCTCTTCAATTTCTTCAGCCTCGCTTAAATACTTAGCTATCGATTCTCGAGGTTCTTTCAAATACTTCGCTTTTGTGCGAAACAAAAGTCGATTCTCCTTCAAATAAGTTTGGTAGCCTTTTTGAAGTGCTTCAATATAAAGAATTTGCGTGCGCCCTAGTGCTAAATACATCCGATTTAACTGAATATTATGAGCTTGATCTGGATGAGAGCTGATTTTTTCCACGACTTTGATTAAATGCTTTCCCGCTGCTATTGCTTTTGTAAAAGTTTTTTCAACTTCCGAAATTTGCTTACTCTTACTTATCATACTCTCACTCCTATCCCGTCTTACTTGATGATTGTATTTTAACACCAATTCAAAAAAAGCACCAAAAAACAGAAAAACCCCCAGATTATCCATCTGAGAGTCAAATAATTTTTCTAACCTATCTACTACGCTTAGCCACCCGTTAATCAATGTACTGAGCCAAATAACAAACAAGGACAATCGCTGGGAAAAATTGAACTGGAAATAAAAATAGTAAAAGTGCTGCCGTTACTAAAGGCTGCTTCAAAATAATGGTCACACTAGCGGCTACTACAATACTGACAATTAAGCCTGGTGTGTAGGGGAAAAAGCTAACCATAACAAAAGCAATCGTTGCATTTGAAAAAATCGCCGGGAAAATTTTCCCGCCACGCCAGCCAAATGCAAAACATAGATTCGTTAAAATCACTTTTCCAATCGCTATAAATAATAAAAACCAACGACTCATTTCCCTGTAATCTTTAGACAATGGTAATAATTCATGCTCGCCTGAGAACAAGAAATAAGGTGAAATCATCCCTAGTAAACCAATCAAAGTACCTGCTATTATCGCTAAGATAAATGGATAATTGAAACTTTTTGCTATTCGATTACTAATTTTCTCAATCGTTAAGAATAAATAGCCAAACAAAATACCAATTACAATGGCCGGAATAATTAGAAAAAGGACTTTCAATTGCCAAATAACTATGGGAATATGAATCCCCAATACCGATTCTTTAGGAAAAATTTGATTGATCATTGTAAAGCCAATAATCCCAAAGACTGTTGCAAAACCCTACACCAAAACTTTTTTCCGCTTAATTGAAATATAGCCTTTTTTTAATTCTTCTTCTAACGAATCTGATATCCCAACAAACGGTGCATGGAAAATAGCTGATAACATTGTCCCAATACTCAAATTGACTAACTGTTCTTTTTTAGCTAGCGTTAATTTCATCTGATCCCCTAGCCAACTAATCATCCCACCTAAAATACTAGATAACGCGGCTTCTGGTCCAAGACTCGCACCAAAAGCTAAAACGATTGTTGCTGCAAAGAAATTTCGAGTAACTGCATGTTTGTACGCTACCGCATTCGTTGCTTTAAACTCTTGGAGAGTTTCCTCTAGCGTATGCGGATAAGGTCCGAGAAAGCGTTGTGAAAATCCAACAAGAATTCCCCCAATCAAACCTAAAATTAATGGATAATAATTGCCTAACTGTAAAGTCGCAGGAATTGTTTCCCATAAGTTATGAATTAAAAAATTGACCAGCACTAAGAACAAAGCAGAGACTATCCCTACAAAGAAGCTTAGAACCGTGATATAAAATAAAAAAATTCTATTGAATTTCATACGTTTCCCCTTTAACCGATTTAGTATCTTGGAGAATTGATATCGACATAAAAAATACTTCCTGTTCATCAAACTACGACTTATTTTATTCAGCAAATTCGTAGCCAATAGCACTCTAAATAGCGACTCTTCATGATTCCCATAAATAATTTACCATAGAAATTTTAGTAGGACTAGCCAGACAACTTGATAAATTTAGAAAATTTTACTACAGGAAAAATGAAGATCGACTCAGCTAGTAAGATGCTTGGAATAAATCAAAAAAGACACCTTCCAAATAAATGGAGAGTGTCTTGAAATGTTGATATATAGAATATATTAACGTTTTGAGAATTGTGAAGCTTTACGAGCTTTTTTAAGACCTGGTTTCGCTTATAAATAACGCAAACAGATTGTTTATTGTTTAATTTCAAGGGTTTTATAAATTTTTAAAAGTCTTTACATCAATCAGTTTCAACTGATTTCAAGCAACTCGTACATCACAACGTACATCAAAAAAATACGCAAACCAGAACACGACTACTCAACATAAATAACGAACTAATAATTATTTATGTTTGACATATCATACCTAGAAATATTCAAGATTAATTCTCTACAGCCGCCTTAAACAACATTATATCTCATCAGCTTTCTAACTCAGACGAGTGATATTTCTCAATGACTATTTTTAAAATCTCAACAATTTCAATATTTCCATCTACATATTCTTCTACTAATTTCATCGTCTCTTCGGAAGGCATTACTGCATCTAATGCTGAGTATGCCAAAGCAGTATCTCGAAGTTTTTGCCGCTCAATTTTCGTGGTGTATCTTACATTATGTTCGTCATCAGTCATACCCTACGACTCCTTATGGGTTGCTTACTAATAAAATGCTGACACATTTTTTCTGTATTAAACTACTCCTTTTTGATTACATAATAGTTTAAAATCATTAAAACCATAACAGATCCTTTGAGGGATGGAATTATTATTTAGATTGCAGCAATACTGTTAGCATCTCGTATGTCTGCGTTTTATCAAAAGGAATATCCTCATTTTGAGGAATTTCATTTATTCGTGTCTGTAATTCATCTAAGAACTCCAGCATGTCTTCTTGTACATGTTCATTAACGGACAACGGATCGAGATTTTTCAAAGAACCTAATAGTCTTGCTATATCGTTTAAATGCTTCTTGATGTTTCTACTATCCACGCGCATGGTTCCCTGTTCACGTTTTTTAGTTAAATCCAACCAGGCTTTTGCTTTAAACACAATAAGATATTTACTGTCCAGCACTGAATAGCCATCTACAATAATTTTTCCTTTTACGAGAAGATCATAATAGTCTTCATCCAGTAATAACGCAGATAAACTCGTATCCTCATCAAAATGTACTGGGGCTGTTCTTAATGTACTACTAAACCAATTTGGTGTTACACAAAATAGCTCTATAATTGCTGGATAATCTGGATTATCTGTTTTAGAGCGATATAATTTTTCCTTTTCATCCATTTTATTTGGTGTGTACCCACCTACATGAATAAAGTCAACAAATGCCTGATGAAACAACCGATCTTTCTTTTCTTCGATAATCACTAAGTCATAATCTTTTGTTGAATGACTGTTCAATCCGTTTTGATGTAAAACAAGTGATGTAGCAGTACCACCAATTATCACATAACGATCCGAATAATCTTTAAAGGCTTCTAGAAACACACAGTTACTATTTGCGACATGCAAGATGGCATTGCAAGCTTAGTTCCTAGCTACCACCTACATTTTTTTGGCGAGATTTCCACAGGGCTTCAACTTCATCGCTTCGATCAGCGGTCAAACGGTTTTGGTTTGACGGCTGGTCGAAACGATGAGATACTCACCCGCTGGAATCTCGAAAAAATTCTCACAAATCGTGTCCGAGGTATTGACTCAAATCCACTTCATACCTTCTCCTTGCTTATTCTAAATTTCACTTAGAACTATTTTTTTTATAAGTTGAAAAATTTAATAATGGAATATCAATCAAAGAAATCACCTGTATAAAAATTTTCATTACCTAGTTTTTTAACGGTCAGTTTAAACATAACACAACCATCAGGGCATACAAGGTTTTTAGAGAACTCATCTTGACCGCCAATATTTATTAAATTCCCGCCACTTCTAACAGCTTCCATAGTTGGAAACATAATCATCATCATTTTAGAACAGATACCATAGCCATCTTGATTAACAGGACATCCATATGTGCAAGAATAGGTATCTCCAATTTCTTCTCCATTTCTACAATATCGTTCCGTTTGATTTCCTCTTAAAAATCCAGTCACTTCAATGTTAAATTCATATTCTTCTTCGTACCATTTTTTCATTATTATCTCCTTTAGAAATCTCATTTTATTTTTTTTACGGGACGAATATATTTCCAGTATTTACTCGGGTCAAAGTAAAAATACATAATTCGTCCGACAGAAGTGTCATAAGTATAGCCTGTTTCATTAAAATCAAATGTCTCCATAGCTATTTCCATTTTTTCTTCAACACTTCTATTTTCTTGTTCATAATCAAATTCGCCATGTTCAAAGACTAAATATTCTGATTCAGGAATATCCATTAATTTCATTTGTGAAGGGATAGCCTTTTGATAATTAGAAGGGAGTCGAGCACCATAACACTCTGTTCTAGAAAATCCCCAATCACACAACCGTCCCTCAGGATTACTGATATAAGCCATGAGTTGTCCACTTCCACTATTTGCTTCTTCACCACTATAATCGTCGAGCTTTCCCTTTACACTATCTAACAATCCACAAATAGTTTCATAATCTTGTCCTTTAATATCTTTTTGCTTATCCCAAAAATCCCAATACCCATTACTTTCTTTATTTTCAATGTATAAAAATTTATGTGCGGAAATTGTAACAAAATAAGTCTTTACGTTATCTGATTTTTTAATTTTACCAATTTCCTCTAAGCCTAAGAAATAACGATCATATGGCGTTAGCTTTGTTCGAAGTACAATAGGTATGGGGTCTTTTCGATAATCGCTAGGAGTTATTCCAAAAGTTGATTTAAAAGCCCTAGTAAAAGCTTCATGCGACGAAAAACCATAGTCAAAAGCAATTTCTATAATAGATTTATTGTTATCTCTAACTTCCTTAAAAGCAAAAGCTAATTTTCTCTGTCTAAGATAGTCCCGAAATGTCATCCCTAGAATCTCTTTAAACTTTTTGGTTGTGTAAAATTCAGAATACCCTAATTTTTTGGAAAGAAATCGAAGTGTTAAAGATTCATTGCTATAATTTGAAATAGATTTATCAATCTCATTAATAATCATTTGAAATGATTTTTCCCACTCATACACTCATCATCACCTCTTTCTAATACTTTTCATTATACTAAGAAAAGAACTTTAATACTTGACTTTATTTGTTAATTTTGTAAAGGGCCATGATAAAATGTAGGAAAAGGGCCATCGAAAATGTAGGTTAGATTTAAAATCTGATATTCTTTTTCATGAAACATTCAAGGAGAGTGACTCATGCGAAAAGATGTCTTAGAAGGAGTCTTACGACACATTATGAACGATATTCAACCTAACTATGCAGCCATGGCCAAGCAATATAATTGTGATTACCGAACAGTCAAGCGTTACTATGAAGCTGGAACTAAAGGGGAAGTAGAACAGATCAAAAAGAGACAATCTTCTGCTCCCCTTTTATTAAGCGGTTTTGAAGAAATTATTAAAGATAAAATGGAGTTAAGCTGTTCCGCTTCTTCAATTTATTATTTTATTAAGAAAAAAGGATATCAAGGTGGCTATACCACCGTCAAACGATATTGTCGGAACTATCGAGAAAAGCGTGTAAAAAAAGCAACCATTCGAATTGAAACGACGCCAGGTCTTTCTGCTCAAGTCGATTGGAAAGAAAATATTAAGATGGTGAGTAAACATGGTGAAGTCTTTTACTTCAATCTTTTTCTATATATTCTAGGCTATTCTCGCATGAAATACTTAGAGGTAACCTTTGATCGAACCCAAGCGAATGTCTTCAATTGTTTGGTCAATGCGTTTGAGTACTGCGGGAATGGTATTCCTCAAGAAATTTGGTTTGACAATATGAAAACAGTTGTTGACAGAAGTAAAAGCCAATTTAGTCAAACCGTTTTTAACGAAAAATTTCGTCAATTTGCTAAAGATGCTGGATTCAATCCGATTGCTTGTCGCCCTTTTCGTCCACAAACCAAAGGCAAAGTTGAAGCTTTAGCTCGTACTGTTAACCGCTTAATGGTCTTTAACTACGAGTTTGAAAATGAGCAGGAGCTAAAACGAATCGTATATGAGTTTATGAATGACTTAAATAATGAACGTTCTCAAGCAGTGAATAATCATCCCTCTAAGCTTCTTATAGATGAACAATCGGTGTTGCGTCCTTTCAATCGTTTAGAATTAGTCAGATATGTTTCTAGAACCCAACACGTAATTAGAAAAGTTTCCATTGAATCCATGGTCCAATATCAAAACTCAAAGTATTCTGTTCCCGTGAAATATATTGGTAAAGAGGTAACTTTAGATGTCCGTAAGGACAGTCTATTCATTTGGTATGGCCATCAATGTATTCGCTCGCACCCATTAAGCAAAAAAACCTTAAATTATCAACGTGATGACTCTCTTGAGATTCTTCGATCTGATGTCTTCAAATACTTAGAAGACGAAGAGTTGGAGCGCTTTGCAGAAGAAAATTTAGATGCTTACGATGAATTATAAGGAGGCTCATATGTCAAATTACCATCAGTTATTAAATCAATTATCAGATTTAAATCTTACCTGTATCAAAGAAATTTTACCTGCCCATTTAGATGAAGTAGCTAAAAATGAACAATCTCTAGTTGATTCTTTATTTGAATTAACACATCAAGAAATATTGCTCTGCCAGTTCCTCGACCGATTGGCCAGACTGGTTTAAATCTAAGATCGTCTTCTTAAAGTCTTCATCAAATTTTTTCTTGGCTTTTGCCATCGTGGACACGTCCTTTTCTTAGTAGTTAGATTCTACCAAATCGTGTCCATGAAATCATCCTAACATCACACATACCATGAGAAAAACATTCGGATATAAGTATTATCGACAATTCAGGGATATTCCCACATTGATGAAAATTTTGAATCATTCTAGTCAAGCAGTGACTATCCGATACATCGGATTAGAAGAAGAAATACGAGCTAGCTTGGATAAGTTCAATCCCTTAGATTAAATTGGTGGTTACAAGATATTTTACAACTCACTTAAAATAACGTATAGTTGGATAGTAATCAAAATAAATAGTTAAGAAAGGAGAAAGAATGTCAATATTATCAACAGTATTGATTGTTTTAGTAGCTTTGGAATTTTTCTATATCCTATATTTAGAAACATTTGCTACAACTTCAGACGCTACAAGTCGAGTATTTAACATGACAAAAGAAGAGTTAAAAAGCAAAGCTTTAAACACACTTTTTAAAAATCAGGGTATTTATAATGGTTTGATTGGTGTTGGGTTATTATATAGTGTTTTTCTTTCAAGTAATCCAATCGAAATTAGTAGATTACTATTAATTTATATTATTTTAGTGGCATTATATGGCAGTATTACAAGTGATAAAAAAATTATTCTAACCCAAGGTGGTTTAGCTATTTTAGCACTTATTTCAACATTCTTTTAAGCAATAAAAAGCACAGTCAATTAAGAGTGTGCTTTTTGTTTGTTTCTTTTTATCTGAACCGTATTATATTTCCGTCTATTTGAATCACTTGGGAGCGTCAATAATTTTGTGTAAATAACTCGTCCTTCTGCAAAATAATGGGTTACTCAGTAAACATTGAAGCTAATGTATCCGTCACTTGTTGGAAGCCTTTATGGCTTCTATTTAAGAATTTTTGATTGTATGTATCAAAGATGGATACTAGGAAACGCTCTAATGATTCTTCATTTTAAAACTGCTCTTTTCTGCGGCTGTATTTCTTGATTTGTTAATTGAAAGATTCGATTAAATTAGTTGAGTAAATGCTTCGGCGGATACCAGGCAGAAACTCATAAAAAGTCAATAAATCTTGATTTTTTATCAGTGACTGCGTCACTTTAGGATAAGTTTTCTGCCACTTCTCAATCATACTCCCTAAAAAGGTATTTGCCTCTTCCTTTGAGCTAGCTTGATAAACAGCCTTAAAATCATCACAGATTTCTTTTCGATCTTTGACACGTACTTTATGAGCAATATTACGGGAAACGTGAACACAGCAATGTTGGTATTTAGCTTTAGGATAAATCTGGTGAATCGTATCTTTCATGCCTTTTAAGCCATCGGTAATAAACAGTAAGACATCATGAACCCCTCTGGAGTAAATGTCCTGTAACAACTCATTCCAAACGTAGGTCGATTCAGTCGGAGCAATCGCATAACTTAGTACTTCTTTAGTGCCGTCTTCTCGTATACCAATGGCAATATAGATTGCTTCTTTGGAGACGGTTTGCCGTTTTAAAGGAATATAAGTAGCATCCATGAAAATAGCGACATACTTATCATTTAGAGTTCTAACTTTAAATGCATTTACTTCTTCAGTCAGCACTTTAGTCATGTTGGACATGGTTTGGGGCGTGTAGTGATGCCCATACATTTTCTCAATCAAGTCTGCGATTTTCGACATGGTAATACCTTTTCGGAAGAGGTGAATGACGGTCTCCTCTAAGGTATCATTCGTCCGTCTATAAGCAGGAACAGTCTGTTGCTTGAACTCGCCGTTGCGGTCGCGCGGAATCTGGAGATGAAGTTCCCCGTACTCGGTCTTGACCGTACGGTCATAGGAGCCGTTACGAGAATTACCCGTGTTAAAACCAATGCGATCGTACTTTTCGTAATCGAGGAAAGCCGTTAACTCCGTTTTGAGAAGCGTATTGACAGCTTTTTCCAAATGGACACGGAATAATTCATTCAAATCGCCTTTGTTCGCTAGAGTCTTTAGAATTTCTGTAGTAAAATCGTTCATATGGAAGTCCTCTTTTCTGTGAATGTGTTGTGGTAACTCTATTCTACAGAAGGGACTTCCTTTTTTCTATTTACACAAAATATTTTACACTCTCAAGTAAACTTGCATTCAGGATAATTAGAACAACCATAAAACGATTTTTTTAATACAATATTATTTCCACACTTAGGGGTAGCGTCAGGAAAATGCGGATTTACAACGATAAGGAATTTCCAATATAAAAAGCCTGATTTCCCATCACCTAAATTGAGAAATTAGGCTCTTTTTTCGTTACTCCATAAACAGCATTCTATTACTGAATATGTAATTTACTTCGGGATAACAGGGACCCAGAGTTCGTGTCTTGGTTTATGCTTCGGACCGTAATAACATTCTATACACGGTAAATTTGCAAGTTCATACTCGGAGGTAGGGACCCACTCGGAATATAAACGTTTCCATGCATCCACTATGTTCGGAAAAACTGCCCATGTACTTGCGGGAATAATAAGCGTCTCCATATTTTCTGGGGATTCCCCATCGTATCTTACGCCCATGAAATAGGAAAATTGTTCATCTGTTATGGCAGCTTCTTTTCCGCAAACCCCCAGAAGGCTTTCAAGCGTGCATTTTGGATTTTCCCATGACATATCTACTAGTTCTTGCATAAATCCATCTTTTTTCGCAGTGTTCCAAAGCGTAGGGATTGTTTTAAATGCTCTGCTTGTTTTTACTGGCTTACTTTTTCCAACAATTCTTAATTCAAAATCAAGGTTTTCAATTCTGTACTCCATCTCGGTATCTCCTTTAATAGAAATTTGAAAGGAAATTCTGGGAAAGGCTTTTAACTGTACCCCTCTATTACGAGCATTGGAAGGGGTTACTCCATGCATTTTTTGAAAAGCACGTGAGAAAGTATCAGAAGAAACATAACCATATTTAATTGCCACATCAATGATCCGAATATCACTTTTTTGAATTTCAAATGCTGCGAGTGTTAACCGTCTACGTCTAATATATTCTGATAGCGATATACCTGAGATTGAAGAGAACATTCTTGAAAAATGAAACTCAGAACAATTAGCTGCTTTTGCAATCTCTTTGTAGTCTATTTCTTCATTCAAGCTATTTTCAATGTAGTTTAACGCATTGTTCATTCTTTCTAGCCAATCCATAAGTTTACTCCCTTTCAATATTTACTTTAAAACAAAATAGATAATAATTGCCGACATTTCATGCCTAAAAATGTTGGTATCAAAAAATAAACCTTTTGATAGAATCAGGACAAACTATTTGTTTCCTTCCGATAGCCTTCTATATAATGAAGCCCTAGACACATTAGTAATTTCGCAAATTTGATTTACAGTCATACCGCCTTCTTTATATAGTTTTACTGCATATTTCATTCCTGCGTGTTTTTTATGATATTTCTTTAAACGACCCTTAAACTTCCCTTCTTTCTTAGCCAGCTCAATCCCTTCTCGTTGACGCATACGGATAAGATCTCGTTCTAATTGGTTCACACCAGCCATTACTGTAATTAAGAATTGGCTGTATGGATTATCCTCTGATAAATCTAGCCATGTATCCTTGAGTGATTTTAAGCTTGCCTTTTTCCTGCGTATTAAATCAATCAATTCAAATAAGTTCTGCGTACTCCGAGTGATCCGAGTTAAGTCTGTAACATAAATAATGTCTCCTTCCTGTAAATCCTCTAACATTTTTTGAAGTTGCTCGCGATCCTTTGCTGCCCCAGAAACTTTTTCTTCAAAAATAATATCCATACCGATTTCGTTTAATTGCTGAAATTGTCTTGAAGGATTTTGGCTAGTCGAACTGACACGTATATAACCGATTTTTCGCAAAATATCACCTCGTTTTTGAGACAAGTCTTATGAGACACTCTTAACTATGATTTTATCAGTCTACTACACTTGTATCAATAGAGTACACTCTATTGATATATAATTGGACTAATTAACTGAATAATTATGGAAATGGGATGATACTGAATGAAAATTGCGAGAGGTAGAGAATTGCTTACACTGGAACAGAGGCAGGATTTTATGCAAATCCCTGAAGATGAATGGATATTGGGGACCTACTTCACTTTTTCCAAACGGGATTTAGAAATAGTTAATAAGCGAAGGAGAGAAGAAAACCGTTTAGGGTTTGCTGTTCAATTAGCTGTTCTTCGGTATCCCGGTTGGCCATACACTCATATCAAAAGCATCCCGGAATCAGTCATACATTATATATCGAAACAAATCGGTGCCACTCCATCTTCGATTAGTCTTTATCCTCAAAGAGAAAATACACTTTGGGATCATTTTGGAATACTTTACATCTAACAAAAGCAGTTGAATATCAAAAACGGTCTGGTCGTTTTAATGAAGAATTATTGCACCATATGTCGCCTCTAGGTTGGGAACATATTAATTTACTAGGGGAATATCATTTTAATTTGGAGAAAGTGGTCTCGTTAGATTCTTTAAGACCATTGAAACTTTCTTAACGTTGTAAAAAATGGGGGAATCTTCCCGAAAATGTGCTTAACGTTGTAAATCCGCATTTTCCTGACGGTACCCCACTTAGGACATTTTCCAACAATATTCTTTTCTGCTTCTTTTTCTTTCTGTACCTGGTAATCAGCAAAACTTAATTTCTCTATATCGTTAGGTACATTTTCCAATAAATGAAAGATAAACTTCTTGATATTATTGATAAAGTTTTCTTGATTGCCTTCTCTTTTACCAATCTTCTTTAAATACGTTTCCCATTTAGCTGCCATTTCAGCACTCGTTAAAAGGTGCTGACTTTCGACTTCCTGGCACAATAATTTACCTTTTTCAGTCGCAACAAGTTTATTTTTAATGACTTGGATATATTCTTTTTGTTTCAAGGCTTCAATAATTAACACTGTTAGTAATTCCTGTTCGATACTGGTTCAAAAAAGAGAGCTTCTTTTTGAACCAGCCAATTTTCTAGTACAATGATCCATGGAGATGTCCTTTCTTGGCGTAGTTTTGTTTTAGTCGACTAAATTCTACCAGTTAGGCTATCTTTTTTTACAAAAAAAGAGTTGGTGGAAAATCCGTAGATTCCCCACCAACACTAAATATTGTAATTTAGATATTTTTGCCGCTGGTGATAGCGCAGTCGTTCACTACAATCCTACAAGTGAACATTCATACATTCCCTTAGCCACCAACGCTGTGCGCCAAGGTCTGCTAGTTGGTAAAAATATTGTCAAGCCGACTCTAGCCTACCGTGGAACTCAGGGAACTTCAGGTTTATACTTGTTTGGTTACAATATCGGTTCCACTGGTGTGACAGAAGCAAGTGCCCCTCATTTAGGATTAGAAGTTCAGGCTACTTATTTGGAAGATAACTACCGTCCAGAATTTATGCCCACAACGGAAAATGTCCAAATGAAATTAGTCTTTGAAAAAGGGACTCATCGTATTGTCGGCGGCCAGTTAATGTCAAAATATGATATTACCCAATCTGCTAACACCTTGTCATTGGCCATCCAAAATAAGATTACGATTGAAGATTTAGCAATAAGCGACTTCTTCTTCCAACCACATTTTGATCGCCCTTGGAACTATTTAAATCTCTTAGCTCAAAAGGCAATGAATGAAGCAAATTAACAATCGAGTAGAGGTCCGAACGCTTAGGTTCGCACCCCTCTCACACCACCGTACGTAACACGGGGGTACCGAACTCATTAGAAATCTCTCTGAAGGTTGCTACAAAAGGCCTCATGAGCATTCTTCAAAGATTCGATTTTTGTCAAAATTAGCTAAATAAAAAACCAAAAGACGTGTGAACGGACCCGTTGCCAGCGGCAGAGCCGAGTTCGTTTACACGTCTTTTTTGTGTTTTCTCAAAAAAACTTTTTCGAAATGAGGCGATTAAGAAGCAAATAGTTTAAGAATCTCTTACACGTTAATTCAATTGCCTGTTGTTTCGAAAAATTACCCTCCTCAGATTGTAGTAGTAATGGAAGGGAAATCACTCACAAAGAAAATTATGAGAAATTCCACATTTTTTGGAAAATAGGGAGTTCCAAATTGTTCTTGTTAGTGAAAGGAGGAAATTTTATGCAACTGATTCGTGCACCCACTCTACTTTGTTTCAACCAATTAAAACAAAGACTAAATTCAAAATCAAAGGAGAAATACACATGTCAAATAAATTAATGATCCAAAAAGGAACCAGCATCTCACTAAACGATTCAGAAACTGTCAATCTAGCCAGCCTACGTTTCGATCTCAAACAATTCAAACTCCCGCAACGTTTTGTTGTAGCCAAAAGTGATATTCAAATGCGCATGGAACGTGAACAGAATCATGTTGGCGAACGTGTAGAGACCGGGCTAATGATCCTCACCTTCAAAGTCTATGATCGGGCTTTTGTCGAACTGGTTCTGAATAACGGCGGAACAGAACTCGGCTCCCCTATCACCATTGTGGTCGAGCATCAAGAAGAACTGCCCATTTTAGATAACTATGAAGACGGCGAGTTGATTCCCATTCGTTTTACTGGTTTAAATGTCTATCCCCGAAAAATTCAGAAAAAATCATTTGTGGGAGAAGGTCAACCAATGATTGATACCTGGCAATTTGCAGCATTGAAAATCAGTGCCACCTCCTATCAACTAGGAGAAGTGAATGAACCAAACACACCGGCAAAGTAACGAATGTCTAATCGATTTTCTACGTTTTTCATTACCAGATTCTTCAATGGAAAAAGTTGCGGACTTATTGGGAATTGCCCTTTCTGACTTCACTTCGGAAAAGAAAGGGAGTCCTTTTCCCACTTACGATTCTCACTATTCCTTTGCAGATATTATCATTCACCAGAGTGATCACCACAATAATCTGTTAGTAAACTTATCGGGTAAAGGGTGTCGCCAATATGAAGAATATATGTCTAGCGTGGAGGGGTGGCATTGGCAGAAATTCTTAGCCACCATTCTAAAAGCCAAAGGAACCATTACTCGTGCCGACTTGGCAATGGATTTATTTGACGGCTCCTCTCCTCCTGTGTCTACCTTGCAAAAATACGTGAAGAACGGCCAACTCAGCTCTCAAAGTCGCCACTTTCGGGAAGTAAACAGTGGGCAACTACAGAAAGGCATTCTAACTGGCCATACGCTTTATATTGGCGCTCAGCCGCAACTACTGCGGATTTATGACAAAAAGCAAGAAATCCGCGATAAAACGGGGGAAATTGCCCAAGTCAACGAGTGGGTTCGCTGGGAGCTGGAATTAACCGATCAGAAAGCTCGGCAAGCAATAGAAAAGATTGCTCATGGAATCCCACTCAATACGGTGATTCGTGGCATTTTAGCTTCCCACTACAGCTTCAAGACCAAACCCAAAGGCCCCGTCAACTATCACAACAAAGCTCGTTGGTCGAACATGAAATGGTGGGATAAATTTGTGGGGGCATTCCCAAAGTCCCCTTACGTGTAGTTCGTGAAAAGCCAACCTTTTCCAAAAAGAAAGCTTGGTTAGAAAATGCCACTTCGAAATCGCTCGCCATGATTTATGAAGCTTTTCTACAAGCCTATGGCCCAGAACAAGCAGAAGTTTATTTGAGAGAATTACTAGCCACAGGAAAAGAAAAATTCACGGAAACAGATCAGACCTTTATCGAACAAAAAATACTGGAATTGGAAAATGAAGATTCTTACTAGAGAAAGGAGGTTGCCTATGCACGAAGTTCAATTTTTACTGAACGATGAGCAGATGAAACAGCTAGGAAATAGTGTGTACACACTTCTTCTAAACAATGTGAATCAAGTACGACAAGATACTGCGATTGACAAACGCTATTTAACCAAGAAAGAAACTTGCCAGTATCTCCATATTGCGAACAACACTTTGGACAAATGGGTCGAACAAGGCCTGCCAAAAATTACGATTCAAGGTGTTGTGCGGTTTGATCGGCAAGCTATAGACGAATGGCTCCATTGCTATACTCGCTAGAAGCGGTTTATAATCAGAACGTAGTCATTCCTACGTTCTGGTTTGCGTATAAGAAAGTAGGAAATAACATGGCAATTACTAAACTGAAAAACAACCACTACAAATTGGAGGTGTTTTACCCCAAGGGGGTGCGACAAATTCTCGGTGTCACTACCGAGCGCTACCGCAAAACATTTAGGACGAAAAAAGAAGCGGAACAGGCTGAAAAAGACCTGTCTCAAAAAATTCAACGTGTGCTTAATGAAAAGAGTGCTCGTTCATTTGAATTAAGCGGTCATATCAAATTCAAAGAGTTTTATGAGACAGTTTGGTTGGATATGTATATTGCTGGTTCTACTGGACGATCTAGGCAAATACCAACTGCCACAACCGTTAGCAATACGAAAGATGTCTTCCGTCTTCATATTCTACCGATGTTTGGTGAATATTCCATCAAGTTCTTAAACGACAATAAAGACTTTGTGCTTCGCGCTTTGATGAAAAAATCCCAAACTTACGCCAATATCAAAATCATCAAAAGTTACGTCAATCAGATTTTTGATATTGCGGAGCTATTAGAGTATATCGAATACAATCGGATTGAAAAAGTGATTCGGTACGTGGGTGATCCCAAGAAACAACAACTAAAGGCGGAGCGTCAGCTAAACGGTGAAGCACTGACAGCCGAAGAATTGATTGCTTGGTTAGACGCAGTCAATGAGGATTACAGCAAAGGTTTACTAATCATGCAAGACTATGTTCTCTTGATGCTAACGTTGAACCTAGGTGACCGCAAGAGCGAATCCTATGCCCTTCAGTGGAAGCATATTGATTTTGAAAATGGTTATGTCAGTTTGATTCAAAGTAAGGATAAATTTGGTAATTTAAAATCCACAAAAGGTCGAAAAGCCACGAAGTTCAAGATTCCGACATTCCTTATTAAACTATTGAAAGAATGGAAGCAAAAACAAAAGGAAGAACTTTTACAACTTGGGATTAAGCAGATAAAAGAACAATTTCTTTTCACTTATGCCAATCGAAGTGGCGAAGTAAATATTCCGGTTCATGTGGATTACTTAAATTATCGGCTAAAATCCATTCACCGAAGACATGAGGAACTAACCCAGATAAATCCACACAAGCTACGACATACCTTTAGCACGTTGGCTCGTGAAGGTGGTGCAACAATGGCGCAAATTTCTCAAGCCCTAACCCATTCGGATATCAAAACGACAGAAATATACGTCAATACCCCAAATATTGTCGATCTTTCCACTTATGAGAAATTCGAGAAACGCCTAGATGAAGCGCGACAAGCAAAATAAATAACTATTTAAAATAACAATTATACAACCTAAAAAGAACGATGATATAGTGTCTGACCTAGGTCTTAAAAACAGCCAATTCAAAATCTCGTACATTTTTTCGTACCTAAGCGTACAAAAAAAGACACTCTCCAAAAATTGGAAAGTGCCTGAAACGTTGATATATAAGGGATATTAACGCTTAGAGAATTGAGAAGCTTTACGAGCTTTTTTAAGACCTGGTTTTTTACGTTCTACCATACGAGCATCACGTGTTAATAGGCCAGCTTGTTTTAAAGCTGTACGGAAATCTGGATCTACAGTTAATAATGCACGTGCGATTCCGTGACGGATTGCACCTGATTGTCCTGCATAACCACCACCGTTAACGTTAACGAAAACGTCATATGAACCTCTTGTTTCAGTTACGCCAAATGGTTGGTTGATAACTTCACGTAGGTCAGCATGTGGAATATAAGTTTCAATTTCTTTTTTGTTAATAGTAATTTTACCAGTTCCTGGTACTAAACGTACGCGAGCAACGGCATTTTTACGACGGCCTGTGCCGATATATTGTGCTTGTGCCAATGAAATGTCCTCCTATTAAATTAAGTTTGTGATATCTAGTACTTCTGGTTGTTGTGCTGCATGTGGATGAGTTCCTTCAGCATAAACGTGTAATTTCATTCCTTGAGCACGGCCTAAAGTGTTCTTAGGTAACATACCTTTAACAGAATTCTCGATTAAACGACGTGAATTTTTCTC
Source organism: Enterococcus eurekensis (assembly GCF_042654605.1). Taxonomy (NCBI): domain Bacteria; kingdom Bacillati; phylum Bacillota; class Bacilli; order Lactobacillales; family Enterococcaceae; genus Enterococcus; species Enterococcus eurekensis. Next base: position 8,313 of record NZ_JBHSGT010000043.1, on the reverse strand, counting down.
ACGTAATTCTCCAGCTGAGATTGTTTTTAGTCCACCGATGTAACCTGAGTGACGGTGATATAATTTATCACTTGCTTTATTACCTGTTAATTTTACTTTATCTGCATTAATTACGATTACAAAGTCACCTGTATCCACATGAGGAGTGAATGTTGGTTTGTTTTTTCCACGTAAGATTGATGCTACTACTGCTGAAAGACGACCCATTGGTACATCTGTTGCATCAACTACGTACCATTTACGTTCTACTTCGCCTGCTTTGGCCATATATGTTGTACGCACTATTTTTTTCCTCCAATTTCAATATCGAATGTTTGACAATCACTTGAGTTTCCGGGGCTCTCATGGGGCAAACAATACCATTTAACATGATACATAAAATATTCATTAATGTCAATCTTTTTCTCTGGTAAAATAAAAAAACAAGAAAGATTTTCCATCTTTCTTGTTTCAAATTTCCAGGTCTAAGCTGGGTCAATTTCTGGTGCATAGCCTAATTTGGCTTGCAACATCCAAATTTTCTTTTCAATATCTGTATTGAAGCTTGTGAAGATATCTTGTGAGCTATCATCGCCTTCTTCACCAGCAACTTCAATCCCTTTTTTGTATAGGTCTGCCAAATAACGATAGTTTTTAACTAATACAGCCATTCTTTCAGGAATGGTGCGTTCGTATGTCCCTACTTCATCGGCAATTTTCGTATGGTCGATAAATTCTTGTAAGGTTGAATAAGGGGCACCATCCAATGTAATTAAACGTTCTGAAACCACGTCTAATTGCGCATTTAATTCATCCATGAATTCATCCATTAATGGGTGTAGTGATAAAAATTCTGGTCCGCGCATATACCAATGCGTTTGATGAATCACAACTGAAAACTGACTTAAATCCGCCACCAATTGGTTTAAAATTTCTTTTGTTTTTCCATATTTCATCTAAATCTCTCCTCACTTTCCATACTACTAGCATAATACAAAGTGCAATAAAGTACAATCATAATCTACTATTTTTCCTCTGGTTCTCCCATCGATGGTACAGCAACTTTCGTCACGGCTCCTGCCATTTCTTTCGTTAAAGATTCTTCATCGCGAACTCCAGCAAAGAAAGATAGGTATAGACTAGCTAGAGCATCATCTTGTCCAGCAACGATTTCCCATTTTCCACGATTTTCTTTTAATTGTAAGGTCACTTCAGTAGCTATTTCTTTCGCTTTAGTTTGAGGAATTTGAGCTTCCACAATCTCAATGGTAATTTCGATTATTTTCTTTTCATCTTTAGTAATTTGATTATCTTTTTGAATACGAGCTAATAACTCTTGCGTTGTTTGAGTCAATAAGCCACTTAAATCAAATCCTTTAATTTCATAGGTCACATGATGAATCGGTTTTGTTTCGGTTATTTTCTTCACTTCATAACTCGTCACTTCTTGTACTTGCGTCATTAACAACTCGGAAATCTTTTTGGCGACGGTTTCGTCAATCTGGTCATTGCTTTGCAACAAACCTGCTGTAAAATTATCTTCAAACGAAGAACGGTGTTTCTCAAAAGCACTTGTTAGGGTCTCACTATTGGCAAAATTCGTTTCAAATGATTCATCTTCTTTTTGGTAAATCATTGCATCGATTAGTAACGGGGCAGCTTCTTTTGCAGGAATGGCTTTCGCACAACCTGCAATAAATAATGGCGTCAAAATAAATAAAGCCATTGCTAGCCATTTTTTCTTCACGGAATTTCCTCCTCTAATTTTCTTACGTTCTTATTATTGAAGAATTTCAAGTCCTTGTCTAGTATTCCGCCTTTTTTGCGTATCTTTATTAAAAATACTTAAGGAGATGGATCATGTTACTCTTTTATTTTGGTTGTTGTCTCGGCTCTTTTTTAATGGTTGTCGCTACTCGTTTGCCAATTGGTGAGGATTTTTTAGTTTCTCGTTCTCACTGTCACCATTGCCAAAAAACACTCCGTTTTTACGAACTGATTCCTCTATTTTCAATTTTATTCATGAAATTTCGCTGTTCGGCTTGTCAAAAAAGGATTCCAATCACTTATCTCTTAGTTGAATGTCTTTACGGCTTTCTCTTTTTCATCGTTTTTAAATCACTTATTGGTTCGATTGCGCTCGTTTATTTTATCTGGATTACGATGGCTTTTTTACTTTCGTTAACTGATTTATTTTACTGGATTGTTGAGCCTAAAATTTTATATCCCTTTGGCTGTTTACTATGGAGTCTGCTCTATTTATTTGACTGGTCCTTCTACCCTGCAACACTAATTTTTTTATTACTGGTTGCCTTCTTGATTTATTTCTTTTTACAAGCTTACTTTGGTTTTGGTGATATGTTACTACTACTGTTTTGGGGGCCTTGGTTTACTATTCATCAATTATTCATCTTACTGTTTGTCGCTAGTCTTTCGGGCTTAATCATTAGCTACCTATATAGTCGTTTAACACAGCAAAGTATTAACCATTTACCTTTTGTTCCTTTTCTTTCACTGGGTTTGCTCTTTTTATTATTTTTTTAGAAACAACAAAAAGCTGACGAGAGAACTCGTCAGCTTGAAATTCAATTACATACGTACTGCAAAGCTTGGTGCCCATGCGCCAACTGAACTAACAGATACGCTTTGGCCTGGTGATGGTGCGTGGATATATTGTCCGCCACCTAATGCAATCGCAACGTGGTGTGTGCCTCCAGCAGAACCCCAGAAGTATAAATCGCCTGCTTGTGCTTCGCCAACAGAGATTCTTGTTCCAGCGCTTTCTTGAGGAACTGTCCATCCACCAATTTCACGACCTGTTGCATTACGGTAAACATAGCTTGTAAAGCCTGAACAGTCAAAGACATCTGGTCCTTTTCCACCCCATACATAAGGCTTGCCTAAGTGTTTGTATGCTTCTGCAATCACGGCACTTGAGTTGCCTGACGGTGCTGGTGCTGGCGTTGGAGCTGGTGTTTCTGGGACACTTGGTGTCTCAGGAACAGATGGTGCCGGCGTTACCGGTGTTTCTGGTGTCGAAGGAGCTTCAACGTTATTGTTGCTATTATTGTTACTGTTACCAGTATTAGTGTTCGTGTTACCACTATTGTTTATTGTTGAATTACTTGTAGACTCATTTGTGTTTGAGTTACTGCTGTTTGCTGCTTGTTCCTGGCGACGAGCTTCTGCTGCCGCTTCAGCGATTAAACGTTCTTCTTCAGCGATACGTGCGCGCTCAGCTTCTGCTTTTGCTTTACGATCAGCTAAATCTGCTTTTTCGCTTTCTTTCGATGACTGCTGGATAGCTAAGTCCGCTTTTGCAACAGCTAAATCCGCCTGGCTACGAACTAATTCGCCTTTTTGAGCTTCCAAAGCTACTTGGCTCTCATTAATTTCAACCATTTTTTGATCATTTTCAGCTTTTTTATCTTTAACTGCTTGTTGATCTTCTTTTTGTTGTGTAACTAAGTCGTTATTCGCGTTTACAATTGTTGACATCGCTTGTACACGGCCAATTGCATCTGTTAATGAATCAGCGTTTAAAACAGCATCAATTAAGTTTGCTTGATTACCATTAACTTGTACGTCACGTGCTTGTTTGCGGATTGCTTCTTCGCGACGTTCAATGCGTACTTCTAAATCAGCAATTTCTTGTTTTAAAACTTCTGTTTCTTCGTTTAGTGTTTGTAATTTAGCAAATAATGCTTCTGCTTCTGCATTAATTGATGCTACTTCGCCTTCTAATTCACTGATTTGTGATTGCAAACCTGCTTGTTGGCTTTTTAATTCATTAATTTCTTTATTTTTTTGTTCAATTTGATTATCAAAATCATCTGCAAATGCAATTCCAGGTGTACCCACCGCGGTAAATAATAATGAACATGCTAAGATTGACGATAAAATTCGTTTTTTCAAGTTCAATTCCTCCGACTCGGTTCTTTTTATTTATAAATTCTTTAGATAGTTTAATTTTTTCATAACTGTTGTGTCAACAATCAGATTGTAACATAGCGATATGACAATTACATAAAACAAATGTTACAAATACATTTCAATTTAAAGTGTTTTCATAGAAAAAAGACCTTCTATTTCTATAATTCGCAATAGAAGGTCACTTTTTTTAGTTCCAAAATAATTTTTTTGCCGGAAAAAAACTCACACAAAACAAGACCATATTTAATAATAAGGTTGGTCCTAAGACCTTAGTAACAAAATATAAAGGATTCACCGTAATTAAATTAAACATTAGCTGTAAGCCCACGTTTAAAATTTCAAAAGAAGTGATAAAAATAATCAGCCCAAAAAATAAATTAAAGATGTTTTCAAATAAAAATTTATGAACAAGATACATCATCCAAATGATTAGTGGCAAAATGACCGCATAAATGCCAATTAGGCCTAAGTAATACAAATCAAAGACAATACCAAGACATAACGAAACAATGATCATATATTTTTTAGGTAAATAACGTGTGGCAAACATCATAAATATTAACATTAAATGGACGCGCCAAATAACAGGATCGACTCCCTCATTTAGTAAGCGGTGAGTCCACTGTGCATCAAGGAGCATCAAAAAAAAGAATAGAATTGGAGCGAAATATTTTGTATATGTCTGGTTCAACTATTCGTCACCTACCCCACGTTTTATGATCGTGACAACCGATAAATCAGTCATTTGGGCATACGGTTTAACATAAATTTGTCGCGTCAAACCAAAACGGTCCTTACTTTCTTTCAGAGCTATTCCAATTGGTAAGTCCGCCGGTGAACTTCCGCCTAGCCCCGATGTTTGGACTACAGAACCTTCTTCAATCGTCGCTTCCCCAGTTAATTGTTCTACGATTAAGACGTTTTTCTCTTGGTCATAGCCTTTTAAGATACCAAAAGTTTCACCTTTTTTTCCAGAAATACGAACCGGGAATTGATTACTATTTTGATTACTCGACGTCAATAATTCGACTTTTGAAGAGAAATTATTAACTTCAATAACGCGGCCTATCAAGCCATGATTAGCTAAAACAGCCATATTTTCTTCTACTCCGTCTTGACTGCCACGATCAACAACAATTATTTCTTGCCATGTATCGGGAGAGCGGGTAATCACGTTACTTGTAATCTTATCAAAATTAGTCAGTGTGGACTGTAATTCAAGTTCATCTTTTAGTGTTGCAATTTCACGTGTTTTATTTTTATTTTCTTGTACCATTTCATCATAGGTATCAAGTTTTAATTTTAACTTTTCATTTTCTTCATAGGTTACAAATAAGTTTTCAACAGCACTTGCCCCTTTTTCAATCCAACGAATCGGAGCAGATAGGGTGCGATCAATAAAAGAAATGGTATCATTCATAACTGCTTGGGGAAAGATTGGTTTATCTGATACCGCTCTTCTAGCAACGGTCACGCTAAGCGTCGTTACAGCAATAATAACAAGAAGGAGCATGATAATAATGTTTTTATTTGGATTAAATTTTTTCACCTAAGGCACCTCGGATCTCTTGACTGATAGCTTAAATTGTACCACTAATTCCTTTGAAACAAAAGAAAAGACGAGACTCTTAAGCTTTTTTTGAATACTTTTTTCCAAAAAAAGGCTCGTCTCATCTAATCATTCATCTTTTGATTGAATAACAGCCACAATTCCTTGTTCAAACGTAATGTCTGCTGTTTCTTCCAGAAATTCATTGCTTGCTAATGATGTGGGATACGCGAAATTAGCTTTTTGTAACGTATATTTACTACGAGTCAGTGTCAAATTACTGACTGGTGTTAAACAAGCATAGGCTAGATAGTTCATTTGTGGTTCTTTTTGAATGACATACGTACCTGGAAGCAGGAATTCAATCGTATTTTGATTATCACAAATTCGAAGTTGGCTAATGTGGACTTGAAAACGAGGTTCAAAGACCATCCATAAATTGGCTAGAAAGTGATCCAATCGACCACCTGTCATCCCAATCATATCAATTTGAGCCGTTGGATAGTGTCTCAAGGCTTCTGAAAGGCCCATTTGACTATCTGTCTCATCCTTTTCAGCAGGAGCAGTGACAATTGTTTTAGCCTGTTTAAAGACTCGGTTCTTTTCCGGTTCAGTCAGCGAATCAAAATCCCCCACCGCTAAATCAAGGGGATAGCCTTTTTCGAGTATTAGCAAACTGCCACGATCAATTCCAATATAGGCATCATAGTCTTTATGAAAAATTGGCCATGTCTCCGGTTTACCGCCTGCTACTAATAAAACATTCATTCGCTAAGCGCCTTTCTTAAATAGCCAATCTGTTGACCTGGATCTTCTGAATCATAAATATAACTACCTGCAACAAAAACGTTTGCGCCGGCATCTTTACATAGTTTCGCTGTATCAGGTCCAATCCCTCCATCAACTTGAATATCAAATTGATAACCTCGTTCTTCCTTAATTGCAGCAAGTTCTTTAATCTTATCTAACATTTCGTTAATGAATATTTGTCCACCAAATCCTGGATTCACCGTCATCACTAACACTTGATCGACCATGCTTAAAACATGCTGAATGGCACTGATTGGTGTTCCAGGATTCAGTACAACTTCTGCCTTAACATTTTTTTCTTTAATCGCTTGAATGGTTCGATGGATATGAGGATCTGTTTCAACGTGTACTCCAATAATATCCGCGCCAGCTTCTGCAAAGCCATTAATCAAACGTTCTGGATTAGCGACCATTAAATGAACATCCAGTGGTAACTTTGTATGAGGGCGTAATGCTTTCACCACATTGGAACCAAAAGTTATATTGGGGACAAATTGGCCATCCATTACGTCAATATGAATGTAATCCGCACCATGTTTTTCAACTAAGGCTACATCTCTTTGTAAATTTGCAAAATCCGCGCTTAAAATTGATGGGGCTATTTTCATCTCTTACGTCATCTCCTATTTTTTCTTACGGTAAATTGGTTTTCGGTTTTCAATTTCTCCTAAAAACTGTAAATAATTTTCATAACGAGTTAAAGCGATTTGTCCTTTTTCAACCCCTGCTTTAACCGCACAATTTGGCTCATTGACGTGACTACATTCACGAAAACGGCAATCATGAGCGACCTCTAAAAATTCAGGGAATTGCTTCGGTAATTCTTTTGCTTCGATTGTGATAAAGTCAATTGAGCTAAATCCAGGGGTATCTGCTACTAACCCGCCAGCAATCTCAATTAACTCTACGTGGCGCGTCGTATGCTTTCCCCGTCCTAAAGACTCAGAAATACTCGCAGTTTCTAAAGCTAATCCTGGTACAATTCGATTCAATAAAGTCGATTTTCCAGCACCGGATTGACCCATAAAGACCGTTAAATGCTGATTAAATGTCGATTTAATGGCTTCTAAAGAGTCCGTATTCTCCGTTGCAACAATGACAAGGTAACCCGCTTTTTCATAAGTCCTTCGGATTTCTTCAATTAATGTTTTATTTTCTAATAAATCTACTTTCGTCAAATAAATAATCGGCTCAATTAGTTCGTATTCGAGGGTAACTAAAAAACGATCGAGTAAATTATATGAAAAATTAGGTTCAACTAAGCTCGTTACAACAACGCCTTGATCAACATTTGCAACAGCTGGTCGAACGAGTTGATTTCTTCGTGGCAAGATTTCCATTAAATAACCATCTGTTTGATTACTACTTTCAAAAATAACGTTGTCGCCAACTAAAGGAGTAATCTTTCTTTTTCGAAAATTACCACGGCCACGTGTTTGGTATAACCCACTACTATTTTCAACATAATAAAATCCACTTAATGCCTTTGTAATCTTTCCTTCCAAATGGATTCCTCCTTCGTTTTTTCTTTCCTCTTGTATTGTATCATATTTCTAAGTAAACAAAAAAACAGAATCGATTGATTTTCATCAAATCGATTCTGTTAACAATTTTTAATTATCGGGAAGACAGGATTCGAACCTGCGACCCCTTGGTCCCAAACCAAGTGCTCTACCAAGCTGAGCTACTTCCCGTAAATAAAAAAAAACGCACCCAAGAGGAGTCGAACCTCTAACCGCTTGATTCGTAGTCAAGTACTCTATCCAATTGAGCTATGGGTGCAAATAATGCCGAGGGCCGGAATCGAACCGGCACGGTGATCACTCACCGCAGGATTTTAAGTCCTGTGCGTCTGCCAGTTCCGCCACCCCGGCGTTAGAATTGGCTAAGCGGAAAACGGGGTTCGAACCCGCGACCCCCACCTTGGCAAGGTGGTGCTCTACCACTGAGCTATTTCCGCAAATTTAATTAAATTTATTTATTTTTCAAATGCCGGCTAAAGGACTTGAACCCTCGACCCTCTGATTACAAATCAGATGCTC
>NZ_JBHSGT010000042.1:0-6938 GCF_042654605.1 Enterococcus eurekensis | reverse complement strand
TTAAACCTTTAGAAAAAAATAATATATGTCGGTTGATTGACACAGTAAAATACTGTGCCTCAACCGAATCCGATTCATCTACACGACTAAAGTCGCGAGTGTTCTCGGCTAGTTAATAAAATTAACTGTCCTTTTTTAAAAGTAAAAAGTTGCCCATTGATTTCTAATTGGGCGGCACCAGACGTCACATACAAAAAGGTGACGTTATCATGACTTTGTGGTTTTAAATCTTCAGTTAATTGGTGAGAAGAAATCGTTACTTCGTTCATTTTTAGTTGATTACGGTAATAATCAATACTAGTATATGGCGCCATTTCGTGAGTGTTATCCAATCGTAATCGCTTCCTTTCATAGTTCTATTATACACAGAATTTCACAAAAAGTTAGTGTTACGGAAGAATTAACCCTTTTGTTTCTTCCAGATAATTCGTATCATGTTACTATAATCACAATTAAAGAAAAGAGGAAAAGACGATATGGCAAAATTATTTATTTTAGGTGGAACAGGATTTTTAGGTTACTACACAATGTTAGAGGCGTTATCAAAAGGTTATGAAGTTAAAACAATGGCATTACCTCCTATGCCAGCAGAAGGCATTATTCCAGAAGGAGTAGAATGTTCTTTAGGTAATTTCTTTGAATTAAGTGATGAAGAAATCATCGAAACATTGGAAGATTGTGAAGGATTCATTTATGCAGCGGGTGCGGATGAGCGTATAGTTCCAGCCAAACCAGCAGTCAAATTTTTCTATGAAGCAAACGTTTTACCAACGCAACGTGTAGCACGTTTAGCGAAAAAAGCCGGCGTTAAAAATTTCGTTCTTTTCGGTTCTTACTTCGCAGAATTCGCAGAGCGCTTACCAGAATTCGAATTACGCAAACAAGCGTATCCAAATACTCGCTTATTACAAGAACAAGTTGCCTTTTGTGAAGGTGAAGGCGAAATGAAAGTTTCTAGCCTACGTTTACCTTATATCTTTGGAACAATGCCAGGCCGCTTACCATTATGGAAAATGTTTACAGACCAAATTAAAGGTCAACCTGTTTTCCCTGTTTTACAAGGAGGAACAGCAATGGTTACCGTTCAACAAGTAGCTCAAGCAGCAATTGGTGCACTTGAAAATGGCGCACACCGCGGTACCTATGCAATCAGCGGTATTAATATGAAATACGCTGAATTCTACCAAATGATGGTTGACGCTTTAGGTCAAACAGAAACAACAGAACTAAAAGTTGTACCTTATGAACAAATGGTCGACCGCTACCGTGCAATTGACAAAGCAGCCTCTGATAAAGGTGTTGAACATGGAATGCACGTTGAAGTTAGCTCACGCTTACAAGCGGAAGATTTATTCATCGATCCAAAAGAAACGATGGATGTTTTAGGCTACAAGGAAGATGACGTAATTGCATCAATTAAAGAATCATTAGCACTTTGTGTTCAAGATTAATAAATGAGAGAAGAAGCCTAGAAAATTAATTTTTTCTAGGCTTTTTAATATTTTTGTGAAAAAAGATACGACTGTGCTATACTAGACTTGATTGAGAATGATTCTTAATTAGGAGGGATTAGATGGAAATTGATTTTTCAAAATCGTTGTATGAACTGATTAGCCAATACCCAATTGTGAAAGATATCATGTTTGAAATTGGCTTTAAAGATATCGTTAAACCAGGAATGATTCAAACCGCCGGCCGTTACGTAACCATTCCTAAGGGAGCTAAGATGAAAAAAATTCCTTTAGAAAAAGTAATCGATGTGTTTGAAGCAAAAGGATTTCAAATCATAGGAGTGGAATAGATGGAAACAACCAAACGAACAAGAACGAAAGAGCAACGCCAAGCACGAATTGTTGAAATTTTATCTTTATTACACCAAGGTGGCGCTTTTGAAGAGGCTAAACGTTTATTCAATGAAGAATTTGATGGCGTTGATGTTCTAGAAATTACCGCTGCAGAACGTGCCTTAATTCAAGGAGGACTTGATCCTTCAGAAATTCAAAAACTCTGCAATATTCATGCGGCTGTTTTTAAGGGTTCAATAAATGAAATTCATCATTCAAACGAAGAGCATGGTCAACCAGGACACCCCGTTCATACGCTAAAACTTGAAAATCAAGTCTTACAATCGCTACTAAGTGATGAAATTGAAAGCATTCTTGAAAAAATCGAAAAAGGTCAATGGTCATACAAAGAGCGTTTAATTCATGCGTTAACCGACTTGCTACAAATCGACAAACATTATGCACGTAAAGAAACATTGATTTTCAGTTATATGGAAAAATATGGGATTACCGCGCCACCGCAAGTGATGTGGGGTGTTGACGATGAAGTTCGCGAGATGGCAAAAGAACTATTAGCTTATGTTAAAGGTGAGAAAGTTGTTTTTAATCTGATTAAAGCCCAGTGGGAAGAACTTAAAGAAGAGATTGAAGAGATGATTTTTAAAGAAGAAGAAATCATGGTCCCAATGACATTAGACGTTTTTAGTTTAACAGATTGGGAAGAAATCGCTAAAGATAGTTTTGAAATAGGATTTGCTTATATCCCAGAACCATTACCTTGGAAAGCCAGTCCAGAAGCCTTGTTAAAAGAGGAAGAACGGGAGCCATTGCGTCAAATGGCGATTCAACAAGCCAAAGAAACAACCGATGGGATTGCAGAAGGCTTAGCCGAAGAGAAAAAAACGAGCAAACGTCGTAGCCGCCGTTACGATTGGGAAGACACACCGCAAGCCGATCAAGTTGTCTTTAAAACTGGTATTTTAAATGTCGACCAATTGATGGCTATTTTCCAAACGATTCCAGTTGATATGACTTTTGTTGATGCAGATGATACGGTTCGTTTTTACTCAGAAGGACCAACACCAATCTTCCCGAGAACGCGTTCAGTGATTGGACGCCAAGTGATTAATTGCCATCCACCAAAAAGCATGCACATGGTGGAAGAAATTTTAAATGATTTCAAAGCCAATCGCCGTGATAAGGCAGAATTTTGGATTGACCGCCGCGATCGTAAAATTTATATTCGTTATTTTGCCTTAAAAGATGACGCCGGTCAATACATGGGCTGTTTGGAAGTCTCACAAGATATTACCGAGATTCAGCAAATTGCCGGACAAAAGCGCCTACTAGAAGGCGTTACTGAATAACTAAAAAACCAACTTCCTTCCCGTTATGTGCTAACGGTTAAGAAGTTGGTTTTTTATTGCTTTCTTTAACTAAGTGGTAATAGTAAATCGTGGGTGTCTTAAGGAAAATTTTCCCAGCTTCATACTTGGGAAAAATCGATAGTAATGTTTTACTACCGAGTTGATAGAGACCATCTGTAAATTTTGGTGCGTTCTGATTTTTTTTGAAGATTCTTTTTTTGAATTGATGTCCAGTTAAAACAAGATCAAAATCAAGTAGCGATTTGACTTTTTCGATGTGACCGGCTTCATGAACGAGTAATAATTGCCAATTGGCGATTTTTTTGTCAAATTCATAAACAGGATGTCCAAGAATGGTATCATCCATGCCGACAATATGGACAGCAGTCTCTTCTTTTGCTGTAAAAATGCTTTCATTGACGAGTGGCTGAAATTCAGCGTCTTTTAAGACTTCTTGGACGAAATATTGGCCATCCTTCACGTAATCCTGGTTGCCAAGAATCGCAAATTTTCCACTGGGTGCTTTTAAACGCTTCAACTTATCGACCAATGTTGGTGTCAAATGATGGGGCCAACTCTCATAATTGGCAATCAAATCACCGGTAAAGACAATAATATCGGGCTCTCGGGCAATTGTTGAACGAATTAAAGGATTTAATTTCTTCGGTCCATGACCACTACGAAAATGAGTATCACCAAAATGCGCTACAAGCAGTGTTTTTGAATCCTCGTACAAATCATAGGCATTCGAGATGTCTAATACTTGACGTTTATCTTTGTGAATTAAGTAATGAACTTCTTTAGCTTTTTTCGGTTTTAAAAAATACCAATAAAATAAAAGTAGACTCAATCCAAAAATAAGAAGGTAAATAATTTTTGACATAGATAGGCTCCTTCATAATTTCGAACGATAGATTCGTTATCTCTAAGGATAGTTGATAATATATAAAAAAGCAATCGAACACAAGGTAAAATTTTTAAATGAAAATTAATGAAAAATTGGGTTCTTTTCATTTCAGAATAACCGAAAATATGCTATTGTATATGGGAGAATGAGGAGGAGTAACACATGATCTTTGATTCACATACCCATCTAAATGCGGACCAATTTAAGACGGAAATCCCAGAAATCATCCGACGTGCCCAAGAGTTTGGTGTAACGGAAATGGCTGTGGTTGGTTTTGATACGCCAACGATTGAAAAATCGCTGGAATTGAGCCGTACGTATGAATTTATTTATAGTATTATTGGCTGGCATCCAACTGAAGCCGGTAGTTATACGCCTGAAATTGAACGACGCCTACAAGAGCAATTAACTTTACCAAAAGTCGTGGCTTTAGGAGAAATTGGTTTGGATTATTATTGGATGGAAGATCCAAAAGAAGTTCAAGCGAAAGTTTTTGAACGCCAAATTTCCATTGCGAAAGAAATGAAATTACCGGTCAGCATCCATATGCGCGATGCGATTGAAGACACCTATCAAATATTAAAAGACAATCGAATTCATGAAGTTGGTGGTATTATGCATAGCTTCAGTGGTGATGAGGAATGGGCAAAGCGCTTTTTAGATTTAGGAATGCACATTTCGTTTAGTGGCGTCGTAACCTTTAAAAAAGCAATTGAAGTTCAAGAGGCTGCAAAAATAGTACCTGCGAATCGTTTACTCGTTGAAACCGATGCGCCGTATTTAGCACCAGTACCGTATCGTGGTAAACGAAACGAACCAGGTTATACTCGTTTTGTAGTAGAAAAATTAGCCGAATTGCGGGAAGTTTCTTTTGAAGAAATGGCTATGCAAACAACTAAAAATGCCCATGAATTGTTCCGGTTGAATTAATGGATAAACCAGTTTATGAAGAAATTATTGTCGTTGAGGGAAAAGACGACACCAAACGGATTCAAGAAGTGGTTGAGGCTGATACCATCGAAACAATCGGTTCGGCAATTAATGATGAAATTTTAAGACAAATTGAACATGCCCAAGAAATTCGAGGAGTGATTGTTTTTACCGATCCAGATTTTTCAGGTGAGAAGATTCGTAAAATTATCATGGAAGCTGTGCCGGATGCCAAGCATGCTTTTTTACCACGATCACAAGCCAAGGGTAAGAAAAAACATCGTAGCCTAGGAGTCGAACATGCGAGTGATGAGGCAATTTTAGAAGCGCTGGATCGTGTCGTGGAGCCGATGCAATCACCTGTCGAAAAAGAGTCAATTAGTCGCCAAGACTTAATGGCGCTAGGACTACTAGCAGGTAACGGGTCAAAAGAACGTCGTGAAAAATTAGGCGATGAACTGCGCATTGGTTACACAAATGGCAAACAATTGCAAAAACGTTTAACAATGTTCCGGATTACAAAAGAAGAATTACTTGCTGCCTTAGAGAAAGTAGAGGAAAAAATTTGAATGATTACCGAGAAATAGCGACGCCTTCTAGAACGAAAGAAATTCTACAAGTGCATGGATTTACCTTTAAAAAAAGTTTAGGACAAAACTTTTTAACGGAACCAAATATTTTACGTAAAATTGTTGCAGCTGCTGAAATTACCAAAGAGACGAACGTGATTGAAGTAGGTCCGGGAATTGGGGCTTTAACTGAGCATCTAGGTCAAAATGCCAATCAAGTTTTAGCTTTTGAAATTGATGACCGTCTCATTCCAGTCTTGGCAGATACGTTATCACCATATCCAAATATCAAAGTCATTCACCAAGACGTTTTAAAAGCCGACTTAGCAACAATCATCAAAGAAGAATTCAAAAAAGAATTACCAGTTAAAGTCGTAGCAAACTTACCATATTACATTACAACTCCTATTATGATGCACTTCTTAGAATCAGGTATCGACATTGCTGAAATGGTTGTGATGATGCAAAAAGAAGTTGCGGATCGAATCAGTGCCCAACCAGGGACAAAAGCTTACGGATCGTTATCGATTGCTGTTCAATATTACATGGAAGCCCAACTTGCTTTCATTGTTCCAAAAACGGTCTTTGTACCACAACCAAATGTGGACTCAGCGATTTTAAAATTAACGAAACGTGCGAAACCAGCTGTTGATGTGACAAATGAAGCCGAGTTTTTCAAACTAACGAAAGCGGCCTTCCAGTTACGTCGTAAAACGCTCTGGAATAACTTACAAAACAACTATGGGAAAACACCAGAAATTAAAGAATGGTTAACCCGTAGTTTAGAAGTAGCGGGGATCGATCCCGTTCGTCGTGGGGAAACATTGAGTTTGGCCGAGTTTGCAGCATTAAGTAATGCAATGGAAGCGAGTAAATAATCAGCATTAGCGGGTTTTGAAGAGACTGATCTATTTAACCGGATAGGAACTCCGTCAACTACTGTAACAAATGCTTGATTGTTCGATCAGCACTGACTGTAGAAACAGCGATAGTAGGTTGTGACACAGGTGCCAATTTAGGTAACAACATTACAATCCATAAAAAGTATTCAGCAAGGGAAAATTTCCTTTGCTGTTTTTTTGTGTCTAAAATCTCAAAGGATACAATTATTCTTGAACCTCTCATGACTGAAGTCACGAGATTCTTAGGAACAGAACATACTTGCAAGCGCATTTCTTTACTCACAGAGGTTTCTCTTGTTTACTAAGCTATCCCCGTAGTTCCTACGGTTCTATATTCTATCTAAGCTAATACTTGTAATCTTAGACCTTCGGTCAATATATTTTTACTTGCATTGATATCTCTATCATGACTAGTATTGCACTTGCTACAAGTCCATTCACGGATATGCAAACCCTTTTTACCATCATTATTTCCACAA